>NZ_JBARCR010000711.1:0-7715 GCF_049794275.1 Trebonia sp. | reverse complement strand
CCGTCGATGCCCGCGCTGACCGCGGCCGCGACGGCCGCGGCGCCGGCCAGTGCGACCGACGTGTTGTGCGTCACCAGGCTTGCCTCGACGACGCGGTCGATCAGCCCTGCCGCGAACGCGATGCCGACCGGGGTGATCCGCATCGCGGCGCCGTTCGTGTCACCGTGCCGGCCGGCCTCCTCCGGAGGCGTTCCTTCCAGCACCGCGGTCAGCGCGCGTTTCGTGGAGGGGCCGAGGAGGTCGAGGGAGCCGCGCTCGGCCATGTCGAGCTCCCAGCCGATCAGGGCCGCCGCCCAGTCGTCAGGGCCGGGCACGCCCCGGTTCTTGACGAGCATGCGGGCGAGCAGGACGGCCTGTTCTGTGTCGTCGGTGACGGCGCCGGGCGGCAGGCCCGCCGCGATCGGGTGGCCAGGCGGGGCGGGCTCGAAGCCCGTGAGCAGCGGGCCCCAGCGCGCCGTGATCTGCTGCCGGGACAGCAGCTGGGTAGGCATGCCGAGGGCGTCGCCGATCGCCAGGCCGTACAACGCGCCCCTGGCGCGGTCCGCTGCGGACACGGAGTTTTCGCCTCCCTGGAAGAAACTCCCCTATGCTGAGGTTTATGCTGCCAAGCAGGAAGGGAGCCTGACGTGACTGCCGCTACTGAGCAACGCCCGCTCGGCTACGAGGCCAACGGGATCAACGTTATCGGCGAGGACGAGCGGAAGGGCTCGCCGCGCGGCCTGTTCTGGCCATGGTTCGCCGCCAATATCTCGGTGCTCGGGCTCGCCTACGGCGCCTACGTGCTGGAGGGCGGGGTCTCGTTCTGGCAGGCGTGCCTGGCCGGGTTCATCGGCATCGTGGTGTCGTTCCTGCTCGTCGGCTTCATCGCGGTGGCGGGCAAGCGCGGGTCCGCGCCGACGCTGGTGCTGTCCCGTGCGGCGTTCGGCGTGCAGGGCAACAAGCTGCCCGCCCTCGTGTCGTGGATCCTCAACGTCGGCTGGGAGATCGTGCTCACCGTGCTGGCCACGCTGGCCACGGCGACGGTGTTCGCGCAGCTGCACTGGAGCGCAGGCACCGCCACCAAGGTGATCGCCTTCCTGATCGTCACCGTGCTCATCGTCGGCAGCGCGGCGCTCGGGTTC
This sequence comes from Trebonia sp., assembly GCF_049794275.1. Lineage (NCBI taxonomy): Bacteria > Bacillati > Actinomycetota > Actinomycetes > Streptosporangiales > Treboniaceae > Trebonia > Trebonia sp. The sequence goes on along the minus strand of NZ_JBARCR010000711.1, from coordinate 6,594 downwards.
GACACGATCATGCGGCTGCAGACGGTCATCACCTGGGTGACAGGCGTGCTGACCGTCGTGTACCTCATCCTGGTCGCCGGGAAGATCCACTGGGCCACGGTGTCGGCCATCCCCAGCGGGTCCGCGCAGCAGGTGCTCGGCGTGACCGTGCTCGTCGCCACCGGGTTCGGGCTCGGCTGGGTCAACGTGGGCGCCGACTACTCCCGCTACCTGCCGCGGCGATCATCCGGCGCCGGGGTGGTCTGGTGGACGACGTTCGGCGCGTCGATCGCGCCGCTGTTCCTGCTCGCGTTCGGGCTGCTGCTCGCCGGGTCGTCCAAGAACCTGCTGACCGCGATCAACACCGACCCGATCGGCGCGCTGTCCACGATCCTGCCGACCTGGTACCTCGTCCCGTTCGTGATCGTCGCGGTGCTCGGCCTCGTCGGCGGCGCGGTGCTGGACATCTACTCCTCTGGCCTCACCCTGCTCGCCGCCGGGCTGCGGGTGCCGCGCTGGTCCGCCGCGCTGATCGACGGCGCGCTGATGATCGCCGGCACGATCTACGTGGTGTTCTTCTCGTCCAACTTCATCGGGCCGTTCGAGGGGTTCCTGATCACCCTCGGCGTGCCGATCTCCGCCTGGTGCGGCATCATGCTCGCCGACATCCTGCTGCGGCGCTCCGCGTACTCGGACGCGGACCTGTTCTCCTCGTCGGGCCGGTACGGGTCCGTCCGCTGGGTGCCCGCCATCCTGCTGGTGGCCAGCACCGTGATCGGGTGGGGCCTGGTCACCAACAGCTACGCCTCGTGGCTGTCCTGGCAGGGGTACCTGCTCGGGCCGTTCGGGCTCGGCGGCAAGACGGGGACCTGGGCGTTCGCGAACCTCGGCGTGATCGTGGCGCTGGTGATCGCGTTCGCCGGCTGGCTCGCCTTCGGCCGCGCCGCCATCCGCCGCCAGGAGGCGGCGCCCGCCGCCGCGGAGACCGTCGCCGCCGGATGACAGTGACGGCGAGCCGGCCGCTGGCGGCCTAGCCGGTCACAGCACCTTCGTGCCGTACATTTCGCCGAGCGGGTCGGCGAGCAGTTCGAGCCGGACGCCGTCCGGGTCGCGGAAGTACAGCGACGTGCCGCTCGCCTCCTGGTAGGGCACGCCTTCGGCGTCGAGCTTGCCGCGCAGGTAGTCCCACTTCTCTTTCGTGACGGAGATCGCGATGTGGTTGATGCCGCCGAGGACCTCCTGGTAAGGGCCCAGGTCAAGGCCGGGGAAATCGAAGAACGCCAGCAGGTTCCCGTTGCCGACGTCGAAGAAGAAGTGGGTGGACCCCTGGTAGTCGCGGTTCCCGAAGAGGTCGGTGAGCGGGAACTCCAGGACGCCCTGGTAGAACCTGATCGTCTGCTCGACGTCGGAGCACATCAGCGCGGTGTGGTGGATACCGCGCGCCGACGTGGGCGGCCGGCCCGCGGTGATGTACTCCGCCTGCAGGCGGGCGCGCTTCGCGGCTATCGCGTCCAAGTCAATGTCGGTCATACCCGGTACGGTGCCCGCCGCCTATCGGGTTGAAGCGGAGGGCGCGGAGTCGGGCGACACGGTGAGCCGCTCTACAGGACGCGCAACTCCACGCTGATGTTGCCGCGGGTGGCCCGGGAGTAAGGGCACACCTGGTGCGCCTCATCGGCGAACTCGCGCACCTTCTCCCGCTCCAGACCCGGAACGTGGATGACGAGGGTGACCACCAGCCCGTACGCGTCGCCCTCCGGCCCGATGCCCACCTCCGCGGTCACCGTCGAATCGCCGAGCGCCGTGTGCTGGCGGCCCGCGACCACCCGCAGCGCGCTGTGGAAGCAGGCGGCGTAGCCCGCCGCGAACAGCTGCTCGGGATTGCTTCCCGCGCCGGTGCCGCCCATCTCCGCCGGCACCGCCAGATCCAGGTCGATCCGCTGGTCTGAGGAGGTCACATGGCCGTTTCGGCCGTCGCCTGTCGACACCGCCTCCGCGGTGTACAGAACCGTGTCGGGCATACCAGAACCCTATCGCTACGCGGCTGTCCACTTTGGGCCAGCGGGCGAGGACGGGGGCCGGCGCCGCTCGCCCGGGCTGGCGTTGCGGCCGGGAGAAAGCCGGGGACGTTCGGTATGATGGGGTTGATCTTTTCCTCACGGACGCGGTCGTGCTCCGTTACGGCCAGTGACGCGCGTCGCCACACAATGCGACCTGCGTGTGGCCAACGTGTGATCTTCGCCATGCAAAATGGTCACCGGGCGCCCGTAGCTCAGTCGGATAGAGCAGCTGCCTTCTAAGCAGCGGGTCGCGGGTTCGAATCCTGCCGGGCGCACTCAGCGAAACTCCAAGTCAGTGCCCATCTCGCAATGACCGGTACGTCTGGTCATGATGCCCCTTCGCCTTGCGTGCCATTCGCGTGCCAGAACGCTTGTGCCTGCCGAGCGCCGCCTTGGCGTTCTTGCCGACCTGATCGGCTATGGCCCGCTGGCGTTCGGCGGACGTATGGAGATAGATGAGTGCGGCCCTCGCGCTGTCGTGGCCCATGTACTCCATCAGTTCGCGGAGGCTCGCGCCCGCGTCAGCGGAGAACTGGTGGCCGGTATGGCGCAGGTCGTGAAAGTGAACGCTCGGCAGGCCGACAGCGGCAAGCGCGGGCATCCAGGCACGCCGGTAGAAGTTGCTATGACGCATCGGCGCGCCGTCCGGGCTGGTGAAGACGAGCGCGTCGGCCGCGCCGAGCGCGTCAAGGTGCCTGCGGAGGTCACCGGCGATGAGTTCGGGGAACGAGACGACCCGCCGACCGGCCCGTGACTTAGGAGGACCGAACGAGTGGCCGCCGCCACGCAGGTAGTTGATCTGGCGGGTTACCCGGACCGTGCAGGCGTCCAAGTCGATGTCTCGCGAAGTGAGCGCGGCGAGTTCGGCCCAGCGAAGGCTAGCGAAAGCGGCAAGCAGGATCAGCGCGCAATAGCGGGGGGCGATGGCATCGGCAGGGCGTAGACCTGAGGAACGGTGGGTACGGGTCGTTCGGGAGAGTTTCCGCTGCCGGCGCCCCTCATGCGGCATAGGTTGCGGCGGATCAGCCGACGGCAACGTACCGGACGGTGAAGGCGCGGCCGCACAGCCGCGCGCCGTCGAAGAGCGGCGCAAGGCCGAGCATGGAGCCGGGACGACCTAGCCTGTCGAGCGCGTCGGAGACTGTCGCGGTGGAGTACCCCCCGAGGGGATGGGCGTTCGTCATGAGGAGGCCTCCTCCGTGATAGCAGGAAACCGGCTGTCGTGCATAACCTCGATGACCGGATCGCCCGCGTTCACCGCTTCTGCCATGACCGCCTCGCGAGCCATGATCCGTTCGGCCAAGTCGAGCACCCGCACTACCTCCGCCGCCGGCACGAAGACGACGCCGTTGCCGTCGGCGATCACGAAGTCGCCTGGATTCACCGTGACGCCGGCGACGGGCACCGGCTCCTCCATCGCCAGCTGTACGATCCGGCCGCGGGCGCTCACCGGGACCACCGCACGGCCGAAGACCGGGAAGCCGGACTTCTCGCTCTCGGCGATATCCCGGCAGGCACCGTCGATCACGACGCCCTCGATGCCTCGCCGCCGCGCCGCCAGGGTAAGGATGCCGCCGAAGCACGAGACATCCAGCCGACCCTTGTTGGCGATGACGAGAACGTCGCCGTCGGCGGCAGCCTCGATGGCCGCCGCAGCGATGTGCTGCGCCGGGCGGTCGTCGCTTCGCGGCCCCGCGGTCACCGTCCGCGCCCGGCCAGCGACGGCGACCCGGACATCCCACAGCGGTCGTATGCCCGTCGTGGCGCCGGGCAGTCCCAGCGTGTCCAGCGCGTCGGAGACCGCACAGCTGTCCAGCAAGCGGAGCCGCGCCAGCAGGTCACCCATGACGGAAATCGTTCCTTTCCGTGTTGGTCACTATCCCACCTCGCGGCGGCCTCTGACGCCTCAGAACGGCCGGGGCACGGAGGTGCCGGACAACGGTGCGTCTCTTTCGGAACTCACGGGGCCGGGTCGGCTACGCGGCCGTCAGGCTGATTGCGCGGCCCGGTCCCACAAGACGAAGGCCATGCCGCAGCCCGTCCCCGCCTCCGACCGGTAGCAGGGCTGATAGTCGATGAGCAAGGCGTCGAGCGGCGACTCCGCGAGGGCTCCGGCCACCACAATCCAGTTGCGGTACTCCGATGTGCCGGCGCGCAGGACCTGGGCGTCGAGCGCGGTCATGAAGCCGCCATCCTTTTTGCGCAGCGCCACAAGGAAGTCTCGGTCGAGGTCCTCGTCAATGACGAAGTGGGAGAGCCCGCCCGAGGCCACCACCCCGACCCGCAGGTCCTCGGGGAAGCTCCGGATCGCCTGCCCGAGCGCCCGGCCGAATTCGTAACAGCGCGCCGCGCTTGGCTGGTTCGGCTCGTAGAAGGTGTTTACGAAGACCGGGACGATCGCGGGCACGTCCTGGCCGCCGAGGACCTGCTGGACGATGAAGCCCCAGCCGTGCGGGATGCCGTGATCGTCGTACGTCCCGGCCGGGAGCTCCCGTGAGGCCGACGGGTCGAAGCCAGCCTTGCTAGTCTCCTTGATCAGATGCACGGCCAGGTCGGGCCGACAGGCTCGCGTGGTCGCCACCTTCGGGTAGTTCTCCACCTCGGCGATGGCGAGCCCGGGCGGGAAGGCATCCAGGGCTGCCTGCGTCAGCGGGACGTGCGCGACGGAGTCGCCCCAGTAGACCGCGAACTGCGGGAGCAGCTCGTCGCGGAAGATCTCCTTGTGGTCACTGCTCACGATGACGAGTACGTCGAGGTCAGCGTCGTGGAGCGCCTTCCCGAGGGTGGCGATGGCGGCCCGGCTCGCGGCATGGCGCCGACGCCAGACCTCCGGCTCGCAGTCATCGGCGAAAGCGGCCTGGCGCAGCTCGCGCAGGTCGTCGTACGAATACTCCTTGCCCTGGTAAATGAGGGCCGGATTCCCTCGGTCGGCCTTCGCGCGCTCGCCCCACTGGTCGGGAGGCGTCCCTAGCTGCGGTGCGTGCGAGGTACCGATCGCGAGGCTGATCTCTGCCATGGTTGTCTCCTCCCGCGCTCAGATCTTGAATAGCTGGCGCGCGTTGGACTCGAAGAGCCGGTCGCGCTCGTCATCCGTCAGCCACTCGATGTCGTCGATGAGCAGGTGGATGTCATCGATCCACCGCCCGGTCTCGGGATTCCTGGTCGAGCCGACGCCGGGCTTCTCCGAGCCGAACAGGCAACGGTCGACGCCCACGGCGCGCAGCAGCAGCTCGATGGAGTCCTGACTGTAAAGGCAGGTGTCGTAGTACAGCTTGCGCAGCATGTCGCGAAAGGTCGTGCCCTGTCGCAGCGCGGTCGGCTCGAAGCGGCCGCGCTGATACGGGATGGCCCCGCCGCCGTGGGAGACGATGATCTTCAGGTCAGGGAAGTCGTCGAAGACCTTCGAGGACACCAGCGAGGCGACCGCGAGCGTCTCCTCCTGGATGAAGTGGAGCGAGTACGTCTCCCGCGACGGCGGCCTGCAGCCGGCCGAGTGGATGACCGCGGGCACGTCGAGGTCGCAGAGCGCCTCCCACACCGGGTACCAGAACCGGTCGCTCAGCGCCGGCGGCTGGACCGTGCCCTCGTACGGGTCGGGGTTGAGTACCCCCCCGACGAAGCTGTGCTCAGCGACGCAGCGCCGCAGCTCCGCCACCCACTGCTCCGGCCCGGTCTCCATGCTCTGCGGCATGCCCGCGAGCCCGCGAAAGCGGTCAGGCTCAATCCTGCAGGTCCGGGCGATGATGTCGTTAGTCTCCTGGATGTACCACTCGACTAGGCGGCCCTGCTCGCTGTGCATCATCTGGTACGGCCTCGGCGAGATCAGCTGGACGTCGACGCCCGCGTCGTCGAGGTGCTGGATGTGCGAGATGCCGCCGAAGGTGGAGTTCGCGGTGTAGAGGGATTCACGCAGCGTCTCGTCGGTCACTCCGGCGCTGCCTCGGCCGTGCGCGCCCCGGTGCGAGAGCAGGCCGGCCTTCCACGCGTATAGCGAGTCCGGGGCCGTGACATGGCCGTGGATGTCGATTTTCATCGGTAGCGCTCCTTGGAATTGCACGGGTGCGGTGACCGGCTACGGCTTGAGAAGGACCTTCATGCAGTTGTCCTGCTTCCCGGCGAAGATTTTGAAGGCGGACTCGAACTCGGCAAGCGGCATGACATGCGTCAGCAGCGGGGCCACGTCGACCTTGCCGGTCCGCAGGAGGTCCATGAGAAACGGCATGTTGCTCTGGTCGGTCACGCCGAAGCGGAGCGTCGGGTTCTTGAAGGTGAACGCCTGGAGGGGGAGCCCGACATTTCCCGGCGGTGGGAACCCGATCACCGAGAGCGTGCCCCCGATCGCGAGCAGCGGCGCGGCGCTGGCCATTGACTCCGGCGACCCGACCGCGTCGATGACGGCGTCGACGCCGCGACCGTCCGTCAGGCGGGTGATCTCCTCGGCAGGATCGGCGGCTGCCGTATCAACCACGTCGGTGGCGCCCATCTTCACGGCGGCGTCCAGTCGGTTCGCGCGCCGACCGATAACGATGACCTGGCTGGGATCATGCAGTCGCGC
>NZ_JBARCR010000710.1:0-6274 GCF_049794275.1 Trebonia sp. | reverse complement strand
TGACCACCCACGCCCGGGTGCTGGTGTGCATCGCCCACGACCCGGGCGCGCGGCTGCGCGACATCGCGGCCACCCTGGGCATCACCGAACGCCGCGCCCACGGCATTATTACCGACCTCGCCGAGGCAGGTTATGTGGTGAAGCAGAAGGACGGCCGCCGCAACCGCTACCAGATCCAGGCCCACCTGCCGCTGGCCGAGCGCGGCACCCGGGAACCCGCCGTCGGCGAGGTCCTGGCCGTCCTGCTGGGAAACACGGCCGGCCTTGCCAGCCCGGCGGACGGCGCGGATGTAATCACTACCCGGGCCGACGGCCCAGGCGACCGAGAGGATGACGACGGGCCCCTCGGATCTTGACCGGCGCAGGCCAGCGTCGGAGTCGCCGGTCGCGGCGGGCAGGAAAATGGTTCCCGCCGGCGCTGGCCGGGGTGCCTTACATGCTGCTAGCGGGTACCGGGGCCGGCTCCGGCTGTGGCTGGCTGGCGGGCAGAGCGGCCGCCTGCCAGATCCGGGCTGCCAGCAGGACCATCGCGGCCGCAAACGGCAGCATGTACAGGATGACGACGGGTCCGGAGGATATCTGCGCCTGGGCGACTTCCAGGCCGGCGAAGAAGAGCACCGCCAGCCAGCGCGGAACGCTCCGGCTCCGCCAGAGCGCGTACCCCATGAGGGCCGGCGCGGCGTAGATGCCGACGAAATAGGCGTAAGAGAACCCGTGGCCGAACCCAGAGTTGAAGGTTGTCGCCAGGAACCGGGCGGCCGCGCCTGCTGACAGATGTGCCGTCGCGGCGGCGGCGAGATTGGGATAGACCAGGACGTTGACGATGGCCCCGCAGAAGGCGCCGATCCCCCCGATCAGCGCGGCGACGGTGGCCACTGCCGAACCGCGGTTTCTGGCCAGCGTGGCGATCGCCGCATACGAGACGGCCAGAGCGCCGAGCGCGAGAATGGCGAGCGAGCCTGCGGCATAGAGCTGAGTCGGGTGTTCGGCCGCGATGGGCAGCACCTTGAGCGCGGTGGCCGTGGTCGTTATCACCTGGTCGGTGCCCTTGGGGCTGAGTGCCTCGGCGCTTATGTAGAGCACGGCGGCGATAGGGAGGAATAGGGCTAGCACCCGCTGACGTGTGCGGGCCGCGTTATCCACTGACTTCTCCAGTCGAGTTGGAGCCGATCGCCTCGGACTGGGCTGCGAACAGGGCGACGATCTCGCCGATGGCGGGTTCGCGGGTGCCGGGTTCGCGGGTGCCGGGTCCGGGCAGCGGCAGGTGGGCCTGGACCTGGTAGCGGTTGCGACGGCCGTCTTTCTGCCTGATCAGGTAGCCGGACTGGGTGAGGTCGGTGACGATGCCGTGGGCGCGGCGCTCGGTGACGCCCAGGGTGGCGGCGATGTCGCGCAGCCGCGCGCCCGGGTCGTGCGCGATGCACAGCAGCACCCGGGCGTGGGTGGTCAGGAAACTCCAGTCCGCCATACAGATAACTGTACTATAGTTTCCGGAAAAATATTGCTAGTTTTATATTGCAAATGTAGGCTGAGGGCAGGCACCGGGATCAGTCGCCGACGGCGGCCCGCTACCCCCGGGGTCACCGCAAGGATGGCTCACATGAACGGCGGGAATGGAACCAAGGTCCTGGTGCGCGACCGGAAGGGCCGGATGGTGGCCGGGGTCTGCGCGGGAGTCGCCCGGTACTTCGGCCTTGACGTGACCCTCGTCCGGGTGATCGTGGCCGTCGTCTCCGTCATCACCGGAGGCGCGGGCGTCCTCGCCTACCTGGCGGCGTGGGTGATCATCCCCGGGGAAGGCGAGACGACCTCGATCGCCCAGAATCTCATCGGCGCGAAGCAGGACGCCTGATCAGGCCGGCAGCCGCAGGGCCGGCTGCCACCCGTTTTACGCGCCGCGGCAGCCTCGCTGGCGTTCCCTGGTTATCCTCTCCAGGTGTCAACGCTTGCTGTGGTGGGTGCCGGCCCGAAGGGCATCGCGATCGCCGCCAAGGCCCGCGCGCTCGCTGCTGCCGGGTTGCCGGCGCCGCGCGTGGTGCTGATCGACCGTGGCGAGGTCGCGGGGAACTGGAGCGGGCGCCAGGGGTACACCAGCGGCCTGCTGCCGCTGGGGACGCCGCCGGAGAAGGACGTCGGCTATCCGTATGCTGCGAGCTGGGGCGATGCATCCGCTGATGTGGTCGCGGCGATGGCGGAGTACAGCTGGCAACGCCACCTGATCAGGCACGGCGCCTATGGCGACTGGGTCGACCGCGGCCGCATCCGGCCGACGCACCGCCAGTGGAGCGCCTACCTGCGCGACGTCGCCGAGGCGGCCGACGCGGAGATTGCCCGCGGTGTCGTGACCGGCCTGGAGGTGGCAGACGATGGCCGCTGGGCGGTCACGCTGGAGGCCGGCGATGCGATTGCCGCCGACGGCGTGGTCCTGACCGGCGCGGGCCCGGTCATCACGGTGCCCGGCCAGCCTCGTGATCACCCCCGGGTCCTGGACGGGCGGACCTACTGGCTGGCGGCGCGCGAGCTGCACCGCGAGCGCGCGCTGAACCTCTGCGTCGTCGGCAGCGGGGAGACTGCCGCCTCGGTGGTCATCGATCTGGTGAAGCGGTGCCACAAGGACTCGGCGATCGACGTGCTGACCGCCCGTGGCGTCCTGTACTCGCGCGGTGAGAGCTACGACGAGAACCGGTTCTACTCCGACCCCTCGGAGTGGCCGCGCCTGGCTGAGGCGCACCGGCGTGAGTTCCTTGCGCGCACCGATCGTGGCGTCTTCTCGCTGCAGGCCGAGGCGGCGCTCAACCAGGCGCGCGACTTGCGCACGCTGGCCGGGCGGGCGGCCGCAGTCGAGGCGCGCGAGCACGACGTGATCGTGACCATCGCCTACGACGATGAGCGCGAGCGCGTCGCCTACGACGCCGTTGTCGTCGCCATCGGCTTCGATGGGCGCTGGTTTGAGACCCTCCTGGGTGAGGAGGCGAGCGGCCGGTACCGGGACGCGCTGGGCGGCGGCGAACTGGAGGGCGTGATCGACGTCGACCTGTCCGTGGCCGGCCTGGCGCCGCCGCTGCACCTGCCGGTCATGGCGGGGCTCGCGCAGGGGCCGGGGTTTCCGAACCTCAGCTGCCTCGGCCTGCTGAGCGACCGCGTCCTTCGCCGCTATGTCGCGGTCAACGACGCTGGAGCCCTGGTAACGGAGAGGAGGAGGCGTGCCTGAATTCAGTGACGAAGGCTGGGAGCGCGACGACGGCGTACGCCGCACCATCGTGCTTCCGAGTGACCTTGCCGAGCGGCTCGCGGCCGAGGCCGCGCGCCGTGGCATCTCGCTCAGCGATCTCTTGACCGAATACGCCGAACAAGGGCTGCGCCAGGCCCGATAGCGCCGCGCGCTTCACCCGGCCCGAGCAGCGCGGCACCCGTGGCGTGCTCACGCCGGACCGCGCGTGGTCCGGATCCCTATCCTGCGATGGCTGCCGTCGCAGAACGGCTTATTGGCTGATGCGCCGCACCTGCAGAGCGCCACCCGCGTGTCCTGCCTGACCGGCGTGTGGTCCTGATCGAAGATCCTGACGTTGCCGCGGACGAACAACGGGCCGTTCGGGCGTTCCTGCACCGTCGTTTCCTCCGGCACCGGCTCCTGCGGCCCGCCGTCCAGGCGGCGGAAGTGCAGCGCGCCCGTAGGACAGCGCTGGATCACGTCGCCGATCTCGCCGGGCGATCCGTTGTCCACGATGATCCACGGCCGGCGCTGATTGTCGAACACGCCGGGGAGCCCGCGCAGGCATTCGGCGACATGGATACAGAACGCAGGCTCCCAGGTGACCTCGATCTGGTCGTTCGCGTACCTACGCTCGACCCCCGGCGCGTAGCGCGGCTGCCCGCGGAAACCCTCCGGGGCCTCATCGGGCTCATCGTGCGAGGGATCGCTGGTTCGTTCGGTCATCTTCTCGCCTCCCCTGGCTGGGTCTCCACGCGAACTCCTCCGCCGGCCAGCGCTGGCCGGCCTGGTTCGCTGCCTGAGCCATGCCCACCGCACAAGCTGGGCCTACATTAAGGCCCATGTTCGTGTTCGTCGCGGCGGACGTGCACTACCTGCCCTCCGGTAGCGCCCGGGCGGCCGCCGTCGTGGCCGCTGATCCGGCCTTCTCCCGCCTGGCCGGTGAACGCACCGCGGTGGTGGCTGACGTCGCTCCCTACCAGCCGGGCCAGTTCTACCTGCGCGAGCTGCCGCCGCTGCGCGCGGTCCTGGACGGCCTGAGCGGCCTGAGCCTGCTGGTGGTCGACGGCTACGCAGACCTGGACCCAGACGGCCGGCCCGGCCTGGGCGCCCGGGCCCGCGATGAGTTCGGCGTACCGGTGATCGGCGTGGCCAAGACACCCTTCCGCACCGCCACCCACGCCATCGCGGTGCTGCGCGGAACCTCGGCCCGGCCGCTGTACGTCACCGCCGCCGGGATGCCCCGCGCCGACGCCGCCAGCCTCGTCCGGCAGATGGCCGGCCGGCACCGGCTGCCTGACGCGCTGCGCCGGGCCGACACCCTGGCCCGCCACGGGCCGCCCCGGCCGCCGCGGCGCTGAACTAGCCTGCCCATCACAAAAGTTCCCGAAAGAAGGCCGGGAGGAGATGTCGGATCAGCGCAGAGGTGTTCGTAGCAGGGGTGAAAGGGGCCTTACGAATGGCGCCCCGGCAAGATGAACGGCCGCCCACGAGGGCGCCCCGAACCACAGGAGATGATCCGAGATGCAGTACCTGGTTTCCGTGATCTTTGACCACGCTGGCTTGGCCACCCCGGACGAGGATGCTCAGATCGACGTGTTCAACGACCGGCTCGTGGCCGAGGGCCACTGGGTCTTCGCCGGCGGTCTCGCGGCGCCCAGCTCGGCCACCGTCATCGACAACCGGGGTGAGGAGGCGTTGGTCACCGACGGGCCCTTCCTGGAGTCGAAGGAGTTTATCGCCGGCTTCTGGATCATCGAGGCCGCCGACCTCGACGTGGCGCTCAGGCTCGCCGCCGAGGGGTCCAGGGCCTGCAACCGGAAGGTCGAGGTGCGGCCGTTCCAGTGAGCGCGGCCGACGTCAGGGAGGCGGTCACCCAGGCACACCACGAGGAGTGGGCCCGGGTGGTCGCCTCCCTGACCAGGCGTTTCGGTGATCTCGACATCGCCGAGGAGGCGACGGCCGAGGCGTTCGCGACCGCCGTCGCGCGGTGGCCGGCCGATGGCGTGCCCCCCAATCCCGGCGCCTGGCTGACCACCACCGCCAACCGCAAGGCCATCGACCGGATCCGGCGCGAGAACAAGCGCGACGACAAGCAGAAGGAGGCTCAGCTGTTGTACGACGGCGACCCGCCCGGGCCTCCCGGCGCCATCGAGGACGAGCGGCTCGGGCTGATCTTCACCTGCTGTCACCCGGCGCTCGCGATGCAGACCCGCGTGGCGCTGACGCTGCGCATGGTCGGCGGTCTGACCGTGCCCGAGATCGCCCGGGCCTTCCTGGTGCAGGAGGCCACCGTGGGGCGGCGGATCACCCGCGCAAAGGCCAAGATCAAGGCGGCTCGCATCCCTTATCGGGTGCCGTCCGCGGAAGATCTCCCGGCACGCGTCTCCGGCGTACTCGCCGTCCTGTTCCTCGTCTTCAACGAGGGCTACCTGGCGACCGGCCCCAGCACCGATCCGGTACGTCACGACCTGACCGCCGAGGCGATCCGGCTCACCCGCCTGATCCGGGCCCTCATGCCGGAAAACGGTGAGGTGGCCGGGCTGCTGGCGCTGATGCTCCTCATTGAGGCCCGCCGCACCGCCCGGGTGTCGGCGACCGGTGAACTGGTCGCCCTCGACGAGCAGGACCGTGGGTCCTGGGACGCGGCGCTGGTCGCCGAGGGTCACTGGCTGGTGCGCGAGCGCCTGGCCGCCCGGGTGGCTCCGGGCCGCTACCAGATCCTCGCCGCGATCAACGCCGTGCACACCTCCGCGCGCGACCTGCGCGACACCGACTGGTCGCAGGTCGTCGCCCTCTACGACCAGCTCGTCCGCCTCGACCCCTCGCCGATCATCGCCCTCAACCGGGCTATCGCGGTGGCCGAGCTTGACGGCCCGGAGGTGGCACTGGCGGCCGTCGACCGTCTCAAGGAGAAGCTGGCCGGCTATCACGCCTACCATGCGACCCGCGCCGACCTGCTGCGCAGGCTGGGCCGCAGTCAGGAGTCGCGCGTGGCGTACGGCAAAGCCATCGAGCTGGCGGGCAACACCGCCGAGATCGCCTACCTGACCCGCCGCCGCG
>NZ_JBARCR010000709.1:0-2892 GCF_049794275.1 Trebonia sp. | reverse complement strand
GATGTCCGGGGCACGGGCATCCGGGCAGGACGGCTGGTTCACCACGACCGTGCGACCCGCCGGGCCGCTGGACCACGCGGCGCTCGCCCGGCTGAGCGAAACGCTCGGCGCGCTCGAGCCGAGTAGCGACATGGTGGTCGTCGACTTGACCGCCGCCGACGTGCGCGACCCGCGCGGTCTGGCCAGGCACCTGCTGGCGCCCGCCCGCAGGTTCGACCAGGCGGGCCGCTGCATGCTCGTCGTCGGCGCGTCCCCCGGCCTGAAGGCTGAGCTCCACCACGCCGCTGTCCCGGTGGTAACACTGGACCCGGACACGGTCCGGCCTCACGCGGCCTGATTTATCGTGCGGGATGCGCCCCGGAACGCGGCGCTGAATCCCGCACGATCCTTGTGGCTCTTGTGGCGCGGAGCATGGCGGGGGCGGTGGCGAGCACGAAAGCGCCGAATACAGTGATGAGCAGCAGGCCCGCGGGTGTGAACGGCCACGCCGGGTCGTGCTGGATCCTGGACCAGTTCCCCGCCGTGTTCGCGGCGACGTCCAGGACCATCACGACGGCCGCCAGCCAGATGCCCGCCGGGAGCACCAGCGCCGCGAGCACCACGACCAGCGGGTCGAGGAGCACCAAGCTGATGAAGAACACCCGCAGCGGAACCTGCGGAAATCCTGAGTAAGCGTGGAACCCGGCCCGGGCCAGGTCCCTGGCGTGGGCGGCCGTGCCGTCGGTGAAACCAATCAGGTAGACCGCCAGCACCCACCTGGCCCATACGGGCAGCGCAGCCCACGCACTGCGCAACCGGCGGCCCAGGCCCATGCTTTCGATCCTGGCATGAGCCGGCGCGGCGATTCTCCGGCATCGAGCTGGTCTATATCGGCAGCCGCCAGAAAAGCACTGGCGGACCAGCGAAGGAGAACGACATGACAGACCACAAGGTTGTCAGCCGCGCCGACTGGCAGGCCGCCAGGGACGATCTGCTGCGGCGCGAGAAGGAGCACACCCGGATGGGCGACGAGCTGGCGCGCCAGCGCCGCGAGCTGCCCTGGGTCGCGGTCGGCAAGGAGTACGTGCTCGACACCGACGACGGTCCCCGGCCGCTGGCCGGGCTCTTCGACGGCCGGTCGCAGCTGATGGTGTACCACTTCATGTTCGGGCCGGCCTACGAGGCGGGCTGCCCGGTCAACTCGTCGATGGCCGACGGCCTCGACGGCCTGCTCCCCCACCTGCACGCCCGCGACGTGACCCTGCTGCTCGTCTCGCAGGCGCCGCTGGCGAAGCTGCAGGCGTACCGGCGTCGGATGGGCTGGCGCACCCCGTGGGTGTCGGCGGCGAACACTGACTTCAACTACGACTTCGGCGCCTCCTACACCCTGGAGCAGGTGCGCGGCTGGGGGCTCAGCGCGGACAGCCTGCCGCCGATCGTGGCGGTCAACGCGGCCGCGACGGGAACCGACGTCAACGGCTACCTCACGGAATCGCCGACGGTCAGCGTCTTCACGCTGCAGGACGGCGCCGTCTACCAGACCTACGGGGCCGCGGCCCGCGGGGTCGAGTTCCTGATGCCCTACTACCCGGTCCTCGACCGGGTGCCGAAGGGCCGCGACGAGGGCGACGCGTTCCAGACCTGGATCCGCCGCCACGACGAGTATGCGTGAGGGCTGGAGCGGATCATGGCCAGCGACTACAACGCGACGATCATCGAGGAGTTCCGCGCGACGGGCGGACACCCCGGCGGAGACTGGGCGGGCACCCCGATGATCCTCATCCACCACATCGGCGCCAGGTCGGGGATCGAGCGTGTCACGCCGCTTGGCTATCTCCCGGTGGGCGGCGACCGCTTCGCGGTCGTCGCCTCCAACGGCGGGTCGCCGTCCCATCCGGCCTGGTACCACAACCTCAAGGCCAACCCCGTGATCACGGCCGAGGTCGGCGCCCGGACGCTCACGGTCGTGGCGGAGGAACTGGACGACACCGCCCGCGCGGACCTCTGGCCGAAGCTGGTCGCGCGGTTCCCCACCGTCGGCACGTACCAGGCCACGACCGCGCGGCAGATCCCGGTGCTCATCCTGACCGCGGCCTAAGCTTGCCGCATGGCGGACGGGACAAAAGACGCGGATACCACCCAGCGCGATCCGCTGGCCGGCGTGCGGTGGATTCACGGGTCGCCGCCTGGCGGGCCCGCCGATCCCAAGGTCCAGGTGGTACACGTCGATGACGACACGTTCATCCTGCGGCAGAGCAAGGACCTGAACTACGAAGGGCCGTTCCTGTACCTGCTGTGCGGCACCGAGCGGGCGATCCTGCTCGACACCGGGGCGGTGGCCGGCGGCGGCGTGCGGCAGACGGTGGACTCCCTGCTCAGGGACAGGGAACGGGACACGCCCGGCTACCAGCTGGTCGTGGCGCATACCCACGGGCACGGCGACCACGTGGCCGGCGACGGCGACTTCGCCGGCCGGCCGGACACCACGGTCGTCGGCCATGAGCTTGGCGATGTGCAGGCCTACTTCGGCTTCACTAGCTGGCCCGGCCAGGTGCTGGTCTTCGATCTCGGCGGCCGCCGGCTGGAAATCACCGGCTCGCCTGGCCACCAGGACGCGGCGATCACCGTCTACGACGAGCGCACCGGCTTCCTGCTCACCGGGGACACCGTGTACCCGGGACGGCTGTACGTACGGGACATGGCGGCGTTCACCGCCAGCCTGGACCGGCTCGCCGAGTTCACCGCCACCCGGCGGGTCAGCCACGTGCTCGGCTGCCACATCGAGATGACGACCCGGCCGGACCGCGACTACCCGATCGGCTGCCGGTACCAGCCGGACGAGCCGCCGCTGCAGCTCAGCCTCGCCCGGCTGCTGGCCGTGCGGGACGCCGCCCGCCAGGTGCAGGACAAGCC
>NZ_JBARCR010000708.1:0-3294 GCF_049794275.1 Trebonia sp. | reverse complement strand
GGTAGAAGTGGCCCGGCTGCTGCTTGACGCCGGTGCCGATCCGGTCGGCAGGACGCGAGGCCCACGCGCGGACTGGACGCCGCTGCGCTGCGCGGTCGCCGGCGCGGCCAACCCGGATATCGTCCGGCTGCTGCTTGACCGGGGCGCCGTCCCCGATGATCACGACCTGTACCTGGCCGGCTTCGGCGACGACGACCGGGAGAGCCTGCGGCTGCTGCTCGGCCGCGCGACGGACGTAAGCGAGACGACCGCGCTGTCCGCCCCGATCAGCAGTGGCGACATCGAGGCGGTCCGCATGCTCCTCGACGCCGGCGCCAACCCGAACCAGCCGATGCCGGCTGACCTGCTCGGCACCGGTCACGGGACAGGGGCGACCTGGCCGGCGGCGTACGCGGCGGTCCAGTTCGGCTGTGACGCGGAGCTGCTGGACCTGCTGCTCGCCCGCGGCGCCGACCCGAATGCGGCGGGCCCGGACGATCGTTCCCCCTACCGGGTGGCGATCAGCCAGGGACGCGCTGATCTGGCCGTAGTGCTGCGCCGGCACGGCGCTCGCGACGACGCCACCGCCGCCGAGCGTTTCCTGTCCGCGTGCCTGCGCCGGGACCAGGCAGGCGCACGGCAGCTGATCGCGGAGGATCCGGGGCTGGTGGACAGGCTGACCGAGTTCGAACGCGGCGCGATCGAACTCGCCGCCGAGCGCGGCGACACCGAGGCCGTCCGCCTGATGGTCGACCTTGGCTTCCCCCTTGACGCCCGCCGCGGCGATCACGGCAGCACCGCGCTGCACGCCGCCGCCTACTCCGGCAGCGCCGAAACGGTACGGCTGCTGCTGGCTCGCGGCGCCGACATCGAGGCCCGCGACATCACCTGGGACAGCACGCCGCTGGAATGGGCCAAGGTCGGCAGCGGTCTACGGCCACAGACCAGCCCCGACCCCGACTGGGCTGCCACCGTCCGGATCCTGCTCGACGCCGGCGCGTCTACCGAGAGCTTCGAGCTGTCCCCCGACGATCTCAAGCCGGCCAGTGCCGAAGTGGCGGACATCTTGCGCGCGGCGGGCGTGGGGGGCTGATCGCCCGGCTCGCGGGGGTGCCCCCAACGGGATTCGAACCCGTGCCGTCGCCTTGAAAGGGCGATGTCCTAGGCCACTAGACGATGGGGGCTCCAAGAAGACCATACCGCTTGCGGGGAGCAGCTGGTCCCACCGCCGGAGGCGGCCTTACAGCCTGCTGCTGCGCTTGCTGACGAAAGACTCGACGATCGAGCCGTCCTCGCCTTGCTCGGGAAGGATCAGCCACGCGATCAGGTAGAGCAGTATGCCGAGCCCGTAGAAGACCGTGAACACCCCGAAAGCTAGCCTGACGAGGTTAACGTCGACCCCAAAGTAAGCACCGAGCCCGGCGCAGACGCCCGCTACGATCCGGCCCTGCCGGATTCGAAGCAGCCGCTTGCCCCCGCTGCTGCCGTTGTCTTCACTCATATCTGTGATCATGCCTAGTTGGCCGGGGCCTTGTCATCAGGAATAACCCGGTGAATACCCTGAATGTCAGTGAACTGATTGGAGACGCCATGGCCACGGAGACAGACCTGCTCCAGATCGACGACCAGCTTGGCGACGAGGAGCGGCTCATCCGAGACACCGTCCGTGCCTTCGTCACCGACCATGTCCTCCCGGAGATCGCCGACTGGTTCGAGGCCGGCACCCTGCCCAGGCCGGTGCTGACCGAGCTGGGCAAGCTGGGCTTGTTCGGCATGCACCTGACGGGATACGGCTGCGCGGGCACCGGCCCGATCGCCTACGGCGTCGCGTGCCGTGAGCTCGAGGCGGCCGACTCCGGGGTGCGCAGCGCGGCTTCCGTGCAGGGATCGCTGGCCATGTTCCCGATCTGGAAGTACGGCAGCGAGGAGCAGAAAGAGGAATGGCTGCCGCGGATGGCCGCCGGTGACGCGATCGGATGCTTCGGGCTTACCGAGCCCGATTACGGTTCCGATCCGTCGTCGATGCGCACCCACGCGGTGCGCGACGGTTCCGACTGGGTGCTCAGCGGGACGAAGATGTGGATCACCAACGGGTCGGTCGCGGACATCGCCGTCGTGTGGGCCTCGACGGATGACGGCATCCGGGGGTTCCTCGTGCCACGCGGTACCCGCGGGTTCTCCGCGCGGGACATTCACAAGAAAATGTCGCTGCGCGCGTCCATCACGTCTGAGCTGGTACTCGACTCGGTGCGGCTGCCGTCGTCCGCGGTCCTGCCCGAGGTGACCGGACTGCGCGGGCCGCTGTCGTGCCTGACCGAGGCCAGGTTCGGCATCGTCTGGGGGGTGACCGGCGCGGCGCGCACCTGCCTGGAGACGGCGGTGTCATACGCGACGACGCGAACGCAGTTCGGCAAGGCAATCGCCGAGTTCCAGCTCACCCAGTCCAAGCTGGCCTGGATGGCGGTGTCGCTGTACCAGGCGCAGCTCCTGGCGCTGCACCTCGGGCGGCTGAAGTCCGCTGGGACCCTGACCCCCGTGCAGGTCAGCGCCGGGAAGATGGCCAACGCGCGGACCGCCATCGACATCGCGCGGACGTCGCGGACGATCCTCGCCGCCAACGGCGTCACGCTTGAGTACCCGGTCATCCGGCACGCGAACAACCTGGAAGCCGTCATCACCTACGAGGGTACGGAGGAAATCCACGCACTCGCCCTCGGCCAGGCCCTCACCGGAATGTCCGCCTACCGCTGACGTTTCGGTACGCTTCGATTCGGAGTGTCGCGCTTTCTGGCTTCGTCGCGGGGCCGGGGTGCGCGACGCTGCGGGGTGCTAGCTCAATGGCAGAGCAGCGGACTTTTAATCCGTTGGTTCAGGGTTCGACCCCCTGGCGCCCCACCTGCGCTTTTGTTAGTTTCCGCGTCGGGTGCGGTACAGCCGCAGCGGGTGCTGCCGTGCGTCCTCGTCGGGTTCGGTGTGGTGGAACTCAGCGACTGCGGCGCTTGGCCAGGCGCGTGACCGCGGTGAGGCCGACAAGAGATCGTGTCCTCGACTCCGCTCCTGGGCACCGGGTGGTCCTACTCGTTGTGTGCGTGATCCGTCATGGCACAGATCCCAGTGCCACCAGGTGGACGTCGATCACTACCAGCCCAAGGCCGACGATTCGCTGTACGAGCCCGGAGAGGGCAGCCTGGTCGGACAGTTCGGCCCGGAGGGTAGTCGTGTCCGGGCCTGTTGTGACCTTGCACTCGTCGAACTGTGCGCGCAGCGTTCTGCCCGCCTGGCCACGCAAGGTGATCTCATATGTGAGTCGTGCCA
>NZ_JBARCR010000707.1:0-2371 GCF_049794275.1 Trebonia sp. | reverse complement strand
ATCTTCTCCTACCCGGGCCTCACCCCGCCGGCGAGCCTGCTCGACCAGATCAGCGCCGGGGAAGCCGGCGGGGTGATCTTCTTCGGCGAGAACATCACTAGCCTGTCCCAGATCGCCGCGGTCGTCGCGCAGCTCAACGAAGCGCACGCCGCGAGTCCGGTGCGCTCGCCGTTGCTGCTGATGACTGACCAAGAAGGCGGCATCGTGCGCCGGCTCCCCGGCGAGCCTGTGCTGTCGGAAAAGCAGATCGGCGAATCCGCCGATCCGGCCGCGGAGGCCGCGGACGCCGGAGCTGGCGCGGGGGCGAACCTGGCCGGCGTCGGGATGAACCTCAATCTCGCGCCCGTCCTTGACGTGTACCGCCAGGCCGGCAACTTCGACGATGAGTTCGGCCGCTCGTACAGCATGGACCCGAACGTCTGCGCCGAATGCGGCGCCGCCTTCGTCACCGCACAGCAGAAGCTGGGCATCGCCGCGACGGCGAAGCACTTCCCTGGCCTCGGCGCGGCGACCGTGGACCAGAACACCGATCTCGGCCCGGTCACGCTGGACGTGCCGCTCGCCGACCTGCGGAGCATCGACGAGCGGCCGTTCCTGGCCGCCATCGCCGCGAGTGTGCGGCTGGTCATGACGTCGTGGGCGGTGTACCCGGCGCTCGACCCTGAGCTCCCCTCGGGACTGTCACCGACGATCGTGGGCAGGGAGCTGCGCCAGCGGCAGAAGTTCCGCGGCGTGACGATCACCGACGCGCTCGAGGCCGGCGCGATCGCGTCCTTCGGGACGCCCGCCCAGTGCGGTGTGCTGGCCGCCCAGGCCGGGATGGACGTGCTGCTGGCCTCGGCGCGTGACGTCAGCGAGGGGCAGGACACCGTGGCCGCGCTCGCTGAGGCCCTGCAAAATCACACCCTCAACCCCGGTCACTTCGACATCGCACTGCGGCGGGTGCTCGCGCTGCGCGACAGCCTGGCCTGATTATCCCGAACGTACCGTGCCGCCTCTCCCGGCCGCGTTCCTCTGTAAACGGGTTTCCGGAACTCCCGCCTATCTGAAAGTCAGTCACATGACACGCATCAGCTCATGTCGCACCTGGCGGCGGCTGCCGGGACCGGTGCTCGCGGCGCTGGCCGTCATCGCGGCGCTGACCGCCGCCCCGGTGAGCGCCGCCGCAAGCACGGGCACAGGGCCGGCCACGGAGACCTCGCTGGGGCAGGCCTTCGAGGCGGGCCGGCACATTCCGGGCTCGGACATCGCGGGCATCCGCCCGGGCACCCTGCACACCGGCACCGCGGCCGGGACCGAATGGGCGATCGCCAGCTTCACCCCGTCCGCGTCGGCTGGCAAGCAGGCAGCGGCAGGGTTCCAGGATGGCGCGGCCACCGGGGTATTCAAGTATCTCAGCGGCACGTGGCGACTGGTCACGACCGGCCCTTACGGCTGCGGCGAGGGGCTGCCCGGCACGCTGAAAACGGCGTGGGGGCTCGCGGACCCGGCGAGCTGCACCGGCACGATCGCGACGCAGCGCGCCGCCGCCAAGCGCGCGCTGTCCGCGCTCCCCGCTGCACAGGCCGGCCCGGACCAGTCGATCGCGAGCCTCGCGCTCAGCCAGGTCGGGGTCAGCGACACCCCGGCGGTGACCGGCTTCGCCCTCGACTGCGACCCCTACAGCACGCTGACGGCCGGGTTCTCCGCGAACTCGGACGGCTGCGGCTACGACGGCACCCTCAACGTCGAGGACGAGAACGAGACCTGGTGCGCGGACTTCAACAAGTGGGTGTGGGAGCAAGCGGGCGTCACCGCGGACATGAACACGCTCAACGCCGGCTCGGTCTCCTTCTACGACTGGGCCCAGCGGCAGGGCGAGCCGCTGGCGGCCGACACCGGCACCCCCGCGGTCGGCGACTCGATCGTGTTCTTCGAGCCGAGCCTGGTCGGGGTGTACGCCGACCATGTCGGCATCGTCACGTCGGTCAACCCTGACGGGACCATCGACATGGTCAACGGCGACTTCCTCGGCAGCACCAACGTCCACGTCGAGTACGACACGAATATCAGCCTGACGAGCTGGGCGACCATGTGGGGGCCCGGCGAGGAGTGGTTCATCGTCACCCCGCCCTCCGGCGCGCAGCAACCAGCGCCGATGGCGACGATGTCGGGGCCGCGCACGGCGGTCACGGGAACGGACAGTGTGTTCCGCGCAGATGGCTCCGAGCGGGGCGGCTCGGTCAGCGCGTACTACTGGACGTTCGGCGACGGGCGGACCACGAACGCCACCGGCCCGGACGTGACGCACGTGTACTCCGAAGCCGGCACCTACACCGCGTCGGTAACCGTGACCTCCAGCTCCGGCACGATCACGACGCTCACCAGGAAC
>NZ_JBARCR010000706.1:0-2047 GCF_049794275.1 Trebonia sp. | reverse complement strand
CACGGACTGCCTCCAGACCCTCCACTGACCCCGATTACCGGCTCAAAGCCTTGCCTACGACGCGGCACGCGTCTACCAGAACCTGCGTTTTGGGAGGAAAAGCCACACTGCGCGTGCGGAACGCCGGCCTCGACAAGCACCTGCGCGGGCGTCATGAAGCCCGGCGCCCGGTGCTCCGCCGCGGCCCGGTTGGCGAGCCGCTGCAGCGCCTCGTTGACCGGGGTCGGCACGCCGTACACACGGCCGAGGAGCACGATCTCGCCGTTGAGGAAGTCGGCCTCGATCGTCCCGGTCCCCCGGGTGAGGCTCTGCCAGGACGAGCCGCCCGACCGGGCCGAGCCGTCGACCTGTTCGATACGGACGCGGGCGCCGATGACCTCCGCGATTTCCGCGCGGCTGGCGTGCGCGATGCCGGCGGCGCGGAGAGCGGCGATGCCTTCGGCACGCGTGCGGTGGTACAGCTCGGCGGCGTCGTCCGACCGCGGTTCCGCGGCGAAGCCCGTGTGCTCAGGGCCGCACAGCGCCTCGATCGCGTTGTTCAGGTTGTCCAGCAGCTTGGCGTACTTCCAGCGCATCACGTCCGCGCTGACCGGGGCCAGGAACCTGCTCTTCGTCAGGTCCTCGCCGATCCGCCCGGCCATCGGGTCCGTCCCGGCGGGGTACCGGCCGACCTGCAGCAGCCCCGCGAGCGGCACGCCATACGCTTCTACCGTGCCCGGCTCCAGGTGCGTCGCGGGCAGCCCCACGTACATGCCATATACGTGGCGGAAGCGGCGGAGCGCGAAGCGCTCGCTGGCTACTCCGTTCTGCGCGCAGGCCACAGGAATGACCTCCGCCGCGACGCTGTCTGATGGGCCGTCCGGCTCGGCCGGCACGGGCTGCCACGCCCACTCGGCCAGCAGCGCCTCGGCGTCCTGGGTCTTTGCCGTGAGGATCAGCGCATCATCATGGCGTAGCTCAAGCTCGGCCGGGCCGCTCACCGCTGGGATGGGCAACGCCTCCGTGCCGAGCGGGGTCGCCAGCCGCAGCCCGTCCCTGCGGAGTGCGTCCAGGTGCGCGCCCCTGGCCACCAGCACTACCTCGTGGCCGCCCTGGAACAGGCATCCGCCGATCGTTCCGCCGACCGCGCCGGCCCCGATGATGATGTACCGCATTCGCCCCATTCTGGCATCTCAGCCTCGATCGGCGAGGAGGCGGCATGCGTCAGCCACAGGGAGGAGGGCGAAGAGGGGAGGTGGGCACGCGTCAGCCTCGATCGGCGAGGAGGCGGCTCGCGTCAGCCGCCGACGGCTAGCAGGTGGCAGGCGATCGCGGCGGCCGCCACCACGTTCAGCGAGTCCACCCCGGCGCCGCGCGCCGCGGGACTCATCGGGATGCGGACCGCCTCGTCGGCCTCGCGCAGCCACCGGGAGGAAAGGCCGTCGCCTTCGGTCCCGAGCAGCAGCGCCACCCGGTCCGCGCCGCCCGCATCCGACAGCGCCGAAGAGATCGGCGTCGCCCGCTCGTCCGGCGTCAGCGCCAGCACCCGGAAGCCCGCCTTCCGCAACGTCGAAAGACCGTCGTACCAGTCGGTCATCCGGGCGTACGGGATCGCGAACACCGCGCCCATCGAGACCTTGACCGACCGCCGGTACAGCGGGTCGGCGCAGCGCGGCGAGAGAACCACCGCGTCTACGCCAAGCGCGGCCGCGCAGCGGAAGATCGCACCCACGTTCCCGTGGTCCACCAGGTCCTCGAGGACGACAATCCGGCGTGCCGAGCCGATCACCGCCGGCACGGCCGGCAGCGGCTTGCGGCCGAGCGACGCGAGCGCGCCGCGGTGCACGCGGTAACCGGTGATGCCTTCGGCCACCTCGTCGGGAACCACGTACACCGGCACGTCATCAAGAGAACCAAGGCCGAGCATGGGCAGGTCGGCCAGCCGGCCGCGCCCCAGCAGCACGGAACGCACCGGGTATCCCGCCGCGACCGCGCGGCTGATGACCTTCGACCCCTCCGCGATGAACAGGCCGTGCTCCGCCTCCAGGTGCGTGCGCAGCGAGACGTC
>NZ_JBARCR010000705.1:0-2537 GCF_049794275.1 Trebonia sp. | reverse complement strand
ATGCCGGAGTTCATTTACACCCTGCGCGGCGTCCGCAAGGCGCACGGTGACAAGGTCATCCTCGACAACGTCACGCTCAGCTTCCTGCCAGGGGCGAAGATCGGTGTCGTCGGCCCGAACGGCACCGGCAAGTCCACCCTGCTGCGGATCATGGCCGGGCTCGAGCCGGTGTCCAACGGCGACGCCAGGCTGATGCCCGGGTACACCGTCGGCATCCTCCAGCAGGAGCCGCAGCTCGACGAGACGAAGACCGTCCTCGGCAACGTGGAGGAAGGCGTCGCCGAGACGAAGAAGCTGCTCGACGAGTACAACGCGATCGCCGAGAAGATGGCGACGGACTACTCTGACGAGCTCCTCGAGCAGATGGGCAAGCTGCAGGAGCAGCTTGAGCACAAGGACGCCTGGGACCTGGACAGCCAGCTGGAGCAGGCCATGGACGCCCTGCGCTGCCCGCCGCCCGACGCGGACGTCAAGAGCCTGTCCGGCGGTGAGAAGCGCCGGGTCGCGCTCTGCAAGCTGTTGCTCCAGCAGCCTGACCTGCTACTGCTCGACGAGCCGACCAACCACCTGGACGCGGAGTCCGTGCTCTGGCTCGAGCAGCACTTGGAGAAGTACCCGGGCACGGTCATCGCGGTCACCCACGACAGGTACTTCCTCGAGAACGTGGCGCAGTGGATCCTCGAGCTCGACCGCGGGCACGCCTACCCCTACGAGGGCAACTACACCACCTACCTGGAGACCAAGGCCTCCCGCATCAAGGTGGAGGGCGCCAAGGACGCCAAGATGCGCAAGCGCCTCGACGACGAGCTCGAGTGGGTCAGGTCCAGCCCGCGCGCCCGGCAGGCGAAGTCCCGCGCCCGTCTTGACCGCTACGAGCAGATGGCGACCGAGGCGGACAAGAACCGCAAGCTGGACTTCGAGGAGATCCAGATCCCGCCGGGCCCGCGGCTCGGCAACCTGGTGGTCGAGGTCAACGACCTGAGCAAGGGCTTCGGCGACCGGGTGCTGTTCGAGGACCTCAGCTTCAGCCTGCCGCGCAACGGCATCGTCGGCGTCCTCGGCCCGAACGGCGTCGGCAAAACCACGCTGTTCAAGATGATCGTCGGCGAGGAACTGCCCGACGACGGAACGATCGTGATCGGGGACACGGTCACGATCTCCTACGTGGACCAGAACCGCGACCGCATCGACCCGCACAAGAACGTCTGGGAGGCGATCTCCGACGGCGAGACATTCATCCACGTCGGCAACGTGGAGATCCCGAGCCGGGCGTACGTCGCGGCGTTCGGCTTCAAGGGCGCCGACCAGCAGAAGCCGGCGGGCGTCATGTCCGGCGGCGAGCGGAACCGGATGAACCTCGCGCTCACCCTCAAGCAGGGCGGCAACCTGCTGCTGCTCGACGAGCCGACCAACGACCTGGACGTGGAGACGCTGGCGAGCCTGGAGAACGCGCTGCTGGAGTTCCCCGGCTGCGCCGTGATCACCAGCCACGACCGGTGGTTCCTCGACCGGGTGGCGACCCACATCCTGGCGTGGGAAGGCGGCGCGAACTGGTTCTGGTATGAGGGCAACTTCGAGGCCTACGAGAAGAACAAGATCGAGCGCCTGGGCGCCGAGGCCGCCCGCCCGCACCGCGTCACCTACCGCAGGCTCACCCGCGGCTGACCCGCCCGTTCATCGGGACAAAACACCGCAGATCGGTCAGTCAGGCCCAGATGTTGATATGTTTATCGTTCCTGGTGACGTGGCCTGTCGCATACTGGTCCGGTGGAAGCGGCAGCTGCCTCCGTCGGGGGGCGGATCCAGCGCCCGGCGGACCGCCGCTGGGGGGCACTCCGTTCGCGGGTAGCAGGGCCATCCGACCAGGCCCTGCACTGGCTGGCCGGCTGGTATGCGATCGCGCTGCGCCTTGGCGGCGCGATCTTGTTCACCGCGGTAGCCGTGCTGGCCGCGACGAAGGAGATTTCCGGCTGGTGGCTGGCCGCGCCGCTGACTGCGCTGTGCTTGTGGTCGGCCTTCTTCGCCTGGCGAGTCCGGCGGTCCGGGTTGACGCCGACCGTAGTGCTGGCCGACGCCGCGGTTGTCTCGGCGCTGGCGCTGGCGCAGCAGCACATGGTCCCAGCTGCGCTGATCGAGGACAACACGACCTGGATGCTCCCGCTGGCCTGCACGTCGGTGTACATCCTGCAGATCGCGCTGCGGCCGAGGTTCAGCCTGCCCGGGGCCGCGATGGTGGTCATCGCCTACGGGTTCGGCGCCGGCGACCTGGCCGATGCCTGGCTGCTGGTGGTGGAGACGATCGTCGCCGCCGGCCTGGTGGCGGTGATACGCGGCGGTGCCCGGCAAGCGGACACGATCGTCGCCGCCGGCCTGGCGACCGAGCGGCAGATCAGGACCGAGGAGGCGCGGCGCGCTGACGAGCGAGAGCAGCACCGCCAGCTGCACGACACCGTCCTGTCGACCCTGACCATGATCGCGGCTGGCGCCTTCGCCGAACCGTCCCCGGCGCTGACCGCGCAGGCGGACCGGGACCTGCG
>NZ_JBARCR010000704.1:0-2000 GCF_049794275.1 Trebonia sp. | reverse complement strand
GGGGTTCGCGTAAGACGCGCGCTACATCCGGTCCGGAATCGGCACGCCGAGCAGGCCAAGGCCGGCGGTGAGCACCCGCAGCGCGGCGGCGCACAGCGCGAGGCGGCTTTGCCTGGTCTCGTCGTCGTCGGCCTTGAGCACCGGGCACTGCTCGTAGAACGCGGTGAACAGGCTGGCGACCTCGAAGAGGTAGCCGCACAGCCGGTGCGGCTCGGTCGTGTCGACGACCTGCGTGACGACCGCGCCGAAGCCGAGCAGCTTCAGCGCCAGCTCCCGCTCGGCAGGCTCGGTCACCGCGATCGGGCCGCGCACGTCCGTTTCCGCGATCCCCGCCCTGCGGAAGATGGACCGGATCCTGGTCGTGGCGTACTGCAGGTAGGGCCCGGTGTCGCCGCGGAAGGAGATCATCCGGTCCCAGTCGAACGTGTACGTGCTGTCCCGTGCGGTAGACAGGTCCGCGTACTTGATCGCGCCGATGCCGATGTCCTGCGCGATCGCGTCCAGGTCGAGCCCGCGGTCCTGCTCATCGCGGTCGACCTCGTCCAGGATGGCGCGAGCCCGCTGGATTCCCTCGGTGAGCAGGTCGCTGAGCGGGACGTTGTCACCCGACCTTGTCCGCAGCCGCTGCCCGTCCGTGCCCAGGACCAGGCCGATCTGCGCGTGCGTGAAGTCGGCGGTCTCCGGCAGCCAGCCGGCCAGCCTGGCGACCGCGAACACCATCCTGAAGTGCAGCGTCTGGTCGGAGCCGACGACGTAGATCGCGCGGTCCGCGTTGAGCTTGTCGATCCGGTACCTGATCGTGGCCAGGTCGGTGGTCGAGTAGTTGTAGCCGCCGTCCCTCTTGCGGACGATGACCGGCAGCTGGGTGCCGTCGCGGCCGGTGAAGCCCGGCGGGAACACGCAGAGCGCGCCGTCGCTGATCACCGCGAGGCCCATGGCTTCGAGGTCCGCGACGACGTCGGCGAGCATGTCGTTGTAGAAGCTCTCGCCCCTGATGTCGTCGTCGGTCAGCGTGACCCGCAGCGCGGCGTAGGTGTTCCGCAGGTACTGCCTGGACAGCTCCATGAGCTCTTCCCAGAGCCGCTGCGTCGCCGGGTCATCCTGCGCTTGGAGCTTGACGACCCGCTCTCTCGCCCGGTCCGCGAAGGCCGCGTCGGTGTCGAACTTCACCCGGGCGGACTGGTAGAACGCGTTCGGGTCGGTGCGCAGCAGCTGCGCCTCGGGAGCGTCCTCGCCGATGTCGAAGAGGTACTCGATCAGCATGCCGAACTGCGTGCCCCAGTCCCCTACGTGGTTATCCCTGATCACGTGGTGGCCGGCGAACTCGGTCACCCGTGCGATCGCGTCACCGACGATCGTGGAGCGCAGGTGCCCGACGTGCATTTCCTTGGCGATGTTCGGCGAGGAGTACTCGACGATGACGGTGCGCGGGCTGGCGGCCAGCGGCGTGCCCAGCCTCGGGTCGGCGAGCAGGCCGGTGGTGGCCTCGGCGATCCATCCGGGCCGCAGCGTGAAGTTGACGAAGCCGGGGCCGCTGACCGTGGGCTCGGCGGCGATGTCGCTGACGTCCAGCCGGCCGATGATCTCGGCCGCGATGTCGCGCGGCGGCCTGCCGAGCCGCTTGGCGAGCGGCAGCGCCGCGTTGGACTGGTAGTCCGCGAACGAGGACGGGCGGATCAGCGGGTCCGCGTCGGCGTAACCGTCACCGAACGCCGCGCCGAGCGCGTCGCGCACCCGTGCGCTGAGGACCTGCTGAGGATCTGCCATGCAGACAGTCTAGTGAGTCGCGATGCAGGCGCAGACTGGTTATCGTTCGCGGTCGCGGCGCAGGAAGTGCGCGCCGCGCCGCTCGCTCGGCGCGCCGACCCGGGCCCTGATCTTCTCGGTGATGTCGCCGCGGGTCAGGTTCGCGGCGAGCGCGCAGGCGGAGCTGACCGCCCGCGCGGTCGACGCCCCGTGCGCGATGACGACGCTGCCGCCGAGCCCGAGCAGGGCAGCGC
>NZ_JBARCR010000703.1:0-3296 GCF_049794275.1 Trebonia sp. | reverse complement strand
GCCTTGCGGGCGTGCCCGGTGCCGCTGTCCACGATGGGCCGCGACCTTGACGAGGACCTCGCGTACTTCCTCGCGGCCGCCGCGGCCGGCCGCGTAGCGGCCGGCCTGCTGGCGGTCTAGCGGGATTAGCCGGCGCGAGCCGGCGCGAGCCGGTTAGCCGACGGCGGCGATGATGTCGACGACGAAGACCAGGCTGTCGGTGCCCTTGATGCCCGCGCTCGGCGAGCCGGGGGTGCCGTAGCCGTCCGCGGGCGGGATGACCAGCAGCACCCGGCTGCCCACGGTCTGGCCGACCAGCCCGGTGTCCCAGCCCTTGATGACCTGGCCGACGCCGATTTCGGTCGTGTACGGCTGCTTACGCGACCAGGAGGAGTCGAACACCTTCTTGGTGCGCCAGATGACGCCGGTGTACTGCACCATCAGTTCCTGGCTGCTCTTCACCACCGGCCCGGTGCCCTTGATCAGGGTCTTGACCGTGAGAGACTTCGGCGGGGAGCTGGCCGGGATCGTGATGAGCGGCGCCTTGCCCGTGGCCGTGGTCACGGTCGGCAGCGCGCCGCCGCCGTTGGAAGTCTGCGCGCCAGGTACGCCGGCGGTGTTGCTGTACGACTTGTCCAGGTCGATGACGAAGACCAGCGTGTCCGTGCCCTTGACGCCGATCGACGAGTTCCCCGAGTTGCCGAAGGCCTCCTTGGGCGGGATCACGGCGAGCACCCGGCTGCCGAGCTTCTGGCCAATCAGGGCCGTCTCCAGGCCGGGGATCATCTGGCCGGCGAACAGCGTCGGCCCGCTCGAGCCGTACGTGCTGCCGAGCAGCTTGTGCGTCGTGCCGCTCCAGTCGTAGAGCACGAAGTTGCCTTCCAGGGTCTGCGCCGTGGTCAGCTTCGTGCCGCTGCCCTGGATGACCGTCTTCGTGAAGAGCGCTGGCGCTGCCTTCTCCGAGGGAATCGTCACCTTCGGAGCGGCGCCGAAGCTCCCCGTGGCGGTCACCACGCTGTTCGTGGTGGCGGCCGACGGGCTCGACTTAGCCGAGGACGACGAGCTGCAGCCGGCGACGGCCACGGCTGCGAGCAAGGGGAGCGCTACAAGCGCGGCTGCGCGTCGCATCAAGAACCTCTCGGATTCGG
Organism: Trebonia sp.; assembly: GCF_049794275.1. Classification (NCBI taxonomy): domain Bacteria; kingdom Bacillati; phylum Actinomycetota; class Actinomycetes; order Streptosporangiales; family Treboniaceae; genus Trebonia; species Trebonia sp. The sequence continues at coordinate 2,169 of NZ_JBARCR010000703.1, read as the reverse complement.
CCGTGAGCTCAGGCCCCGGCTTTCTGGTGTTCCGGTAAAGGGTACCCGGACTAACTGCACGCGACGGTCGGCGGATTGTTCATCACCTTAGCGATCCGCGACAGCTGCGTGAGCAGGTTTCCCGGGTACTCGCGCGCGGTGTAGTAGTAGATCTTCACGAGCTCGTGCGGCGGCTTGGACGCAGGGGCCCAGTAGTAGCCGCCGAACCTGTAGTAATGCGGCCAGCCGGCCGGGTAGGCCGGCGGGCCGTACCAGTTGTTCAGCAGCTGCAGCGCGACGCCGTTGACGGCGAACTGGGTGAAGTACCCGGGCTCCTGGCTGAGCAAGAGGAAGTTGGCCGAGTTGAGCTTCGCGTCGTACCAGCTCGGCTTGGACTCCCACTTGTACGGCTGCATGCAGGCCGGCGTGACCGCCCGCACCGTGACGGTGCCGCCCGTCTCGACCGTGAGCACGCTCGCTTCCCAGTAGCCGCCGAGCCCGTAGTGCAGGTGATTGTTCTCGAGGAACGTCGCGAGCTTCGCAAGCGGCTCAGGGGCGGGCGGGGTATTCGCCTGCCGGAACAGCCCGTAGCTGTACCAGCCGAACAGCGCCACCAGCGGTATCGCGATCAGCCGGACCCGCAGGCTGTGCGCGCTCGCGGCGCCGCCGCCGGCCCAGGACCTGGCGAAGCGCGGCAGTCTTACCGAGGCGAGCGGACCTGAGACGAGCCGGTCGCCGAGCATCCGCCCGGCGAGCACCGCCGCGAACGGCAACACCGGCGCGATCTCCCTGGTGTTCAGCGCGGTGTGGGCCGCGAACGTGCTCGGAATGTAGGCGAAGATGTTCGCGATGATGCCCGCGAGCAGCAGCTGACTGACGAAGTCCGCGTCGCGGAAGAACATCCGGCGCGCGATGGCGCACGCCCCCCAGACGGCGAGCACCACGGTGACCAGGCGGGTCAGCGCGATGGCCTGGTCCAGGTGGGTCATCGGGTACTGCGGGTCCTGCCCGGGGACGAAGTAGGCGCCGAACATCTCCAGAAGCCCGTGCACCACCACCCGGGAGTGCCAGAACCACGTGCGGGTCGCGTCGAGGGCGTACAGGACGGGCTGCTGGTGGTAGCCGCCCGCGCTGCTGAGCACCCCTCTGCCGATCAGCACGATCACGTAGCCGATCCCGGCGGCGACCGCGAGCGATACCTCGAACAGGCGGTCCGCGATGCCCTGGCGCAGCCCGCGCAGCCCGCCGCCACGGCGCGCGCCGCCCACCGCGCTGGACACCACCCTGATCAGGCAGACCGCCAGCAGGGGAAGAACCGCGATCACGAGGACCAGCGGGTCGGCCATCAGGGCCCAGCCGAGCAGCAGGGCGACGATTACCGGCACATACCAGCGCCGCCGCAGGTCCGCCACGGTCGTCCGCCCCGGCGGCCACAGCCGGTCGATGACCAGCCAGGTCAGCATCACGGGAACCGCGGTGCCGATGTGCCCGACGGAGAAGATCACCACGAAGATGCCGACGCCCGGCTGGGGTGCGAGCATGATGGCGAGCGCGAGCGCCATCCGCGCGACGGCCGGCCAGCCGCGTGCCCTGCCCTTCGCCAGCAGCATGCCGACCGCCACCACGAGGGTGTAGGTCATGGCGGCCGCGATGTGCGCGGTGCCCAGGCGCAGGCCGAATATGCCCACGAGCACCGCGATCTGCGGCAGCTCGGTAGTGATGAACGGCACGTCGGAGACGTTCCACCCGGACAGCGTCACGTTGCCGTGCAGCATGTCGTTGGCCATCAGCAAGATGTTGGCCTCGTCGGAGTTCTCCGCGTACGTCCCCGACAGGTGCAGGTAGGCGTCGAAGAGCACGACGACCACAAGCAGGAACACGGCTACGGCGGCCCAGCGCCACGCTCGCGTGGCTGGGCGCGCCGGAGCCTGGGGCGAAGCGTCTTCGTCGACGCCCCCGGCCAGCCGCTGCGCTCCCGGCGCGGTGTTAGGCATAGTTGGCAATCATCTTGTCAGTCATCTCTTCGGGCCGTCCCCATTCGGGACGACATCCCGGCCTAACCTGTCACAGAGTAGCCTGAACCAGCCGGATCTACCTCCACAGGACGGAACGAGCAGGGTGCAGCTCACATCGACGACGGGCACGGAAACGTCGCAGCGATCCGGCCGTGGTTCACTCCTGGCCCGGTTG
>NZ_JBARCR010000702.1:0-3346 GCF_049794275.1 Trebonia sp. | reverse complement strand
TGCCGATGCTGGAAGCCGCGAGGGACCGGGGACTGGTCGGCCTGATCGGCGCCACCCACTACTCTCCGGCCGCCTTCGGCGACCTCGCCGATCTCATGCGCACCGGCCGCATCGATACGGTTCAGGTGCCCTACAACCCCACCCACCGCGAGGTAGAGCGCACGATTCTGCCACTGGCTGACGAGCTCGGTATCGGGGTCCTGCTGATGCGCCCCCTCGGCGAGGGACAGCTGGTGCGCCGGCCGCCCAGCCCGTCAGACCTGGAGCCGCTTCGCCCGTTCGGCGTCACCACCTGGGCGCAAGCCCTGATCAAGTGGGGCCTGAGCGACCAGCGCGTGCATGTCTCACTGGTCGCCACTGCCCATCCCGCCCGGCTGGCGGAGAATGCCGCGGCCGGCTCACCACCATGGTTCGGACCAGACGAGCGGCAGTACGTGCTTCGCCTAGCCGCGACCGGGTGAGCCGCCCGCGATCTCATAGGACCACACCTCGCTATGCACGCCCACCGGCCGCTGCGGCGCCTCGCCCCCAGCCCGCTCGGCGGCCGACCGGTGCCCGTGCATAAACGCGGGGGAGCTCACCCACGCCTGGAACGACTCCTCATCCCGCCACCGGGTCACCACCAGCCACACGGACCGGTCATCGGTCGGCTTGAGCAGCTCGAACCCCTCGAACCCCTCCTGGTCATCCACCGCGCCGGCCCGCGCGGCAAACCGCCGCGCCAGCTCATCCCCGCTGTCGTCGGGCACGGTAATCGCGTTGATCTTCACCAAGGTCATGCCCCCGATCATGCCAGCACGCGAACGGCCCGCCTCTCGCCAGGCCGACAACGTGGTCGATCGACACATGTCGGTGATGACGGTGTGATTCGTGATGCCGTACGAGGGCGCGGCGGACCCGGGAGGGGATTAAGCGTTAAGAAGTACATACTCTTCGACCATGATGGCGTCCTCGTGGACACCGAGTTCTGGTACTACAAGGCTGGGGAACGCGCCCTGGCAGACGTGGGACTGGCCCTGGACAAGGATCAGTACCTCCGGGACATGAACCGGGGATTGGGCACGTGGGCCCAAGCTTTGTGACGACTGCCAAACGTGCGGACTTCGAGCTCATCCACGAGAAGCGGCACATCAGGCAGTTCATGGACTTCGTCCTCGTCCGCGAGGACTACGAGCACGCCAAGCCGCACCCCGAGCCGTACCTGACCGGCCTGAAGCGCTTCGGAGCCACCAAGGAAGAGACACTGGTCATAGAGGACTCCCTCCGGGGGCTGAAGTCAGCGGTGGCGGCCGGCATCGTCTGTGCCATCGTTCGCAACGACTTTACGCATTCACCTGACTTCTCCGAGGCCACTTATCGCATCGAGGCCCTGATCGAGCTCAGGGACATCGTCGTGGGCTAGACCCGGGTGAATGTTTACGTTGAGACGGAATCAAAATAGCTTGATTTTTTCGCGCGGTGTCAGGTTATGCTAATTGGCTACAGGTTCGAAATATCGCCGGGAACGGTGCCATCAGGGACTGGAGCGGGAGGTTAATGTGAATATGCCAAGAGTTCTGCGCCGCCGGGTCGGGCCAGTGCGTGCCTGGATGGTGGCCGCGGCTGCGGTGACGCTGGCCACGGGAGCGCTCGCGGCGGTCGGCGTCCAGACCAGCTACGCCAGCACCGCTGGCGCGCAGGGAGGCGGCCAGGGCCATGGCACCCGGCTCGACCACGTGTTCATCATCATGCTGGAAAATCACGCTGCCGATCACGTGATCGGAGACCCGGCCGCCCCGTTCATCACCTCGCTGGCGAATACATACGGACAGGCCACCGACTACTTCGGCGTCACCCACACCAGCGAGCCCAATTACATCGCGGCCACCAGCGGTAATAACTGGTGGGTCAACAATGACAACGGCTGGTACCCCACCACGTCGAACAACTTCGGGCCGAACCAGTACGCGCACACCAACATCGTGGACGAACTCCAGGCGGCGCACATCCCGTGGGACGCCTATATGCAGGCAATGCCCTCTGCGGGTTACCTGCCCGACTTCTGGCCGAGCAGCTCGAACGCCCTGTACGCCAGCAAGCACAACCCGTTCATCCTGTACAACGACGTCCGGCTGAACCCGGCCCGCGCCGCCCACATCAAGCCCTACACCAGCATGGCCGCCGGCCTGAACGGCCCGAACCCGCCGCGCTATGTATGGATCAGCCCCGACGAGTGCAGCAACATGCACGGCGGCATCTACACCGCGGTGCCTGGCTTCCCCGACACCCCGTGTCCGTACAACGATGTGCCCGGAGACGCCAACGACCAGGCGCTGAAGGCCAAGGCCGATGCCTTCGTCAAGGGCGCGGTCCAGACGATCATGAGCAGCCGGGCCTGGACGGGCAACAGCGCGATCTTCATCGTCGCCGACGAGACCGACTTCGACGGCACCAACCCCACCGACAACGACTACGCATCCGTGGAGGGCTGCTGCGATTCGCCCGTCCTGCCGGCCGGAGACCCGCAGATCAGCGCCAGCTGGCCTGGCGGCGTATACGGCGGCGGCTCGGCGCCGATGATCGTGGTCAGCCGGCTGGGACCGCGGCACGCCACCGACGCCACGCCGTCCAACCACTACTCGATGCTGCTCACCATCGAGGAAGGATTCGGACTGGGCAAGCTCGGCTACACCTCCGATTCCGCGCAGGTCCAAGCTCTCTGGCCGCTCATCACCGGACACTGAGCACCGGGCGCTGAGCACCGGGCACTGTCCCTGGCCGGCGGCCATCGCTGCCGGCCAGGGGCAGTGCCATCACAGGCCTGCTACCAGTTCTCAGGGCTGAGGACAGAGGCCATTTGGCCGTGCTGAACGGAATGTCGGAGTCAAGGGACCTACCCTGCCGCAGGACAGGTTTGCGCCTGAGGCAACGCCAGCTGAGCCTGATAGGCCCGGTACCGAGTCATCTCCTACGCCCGCCCGGGTGCGGCAGCGATCCGAGGTCCGGTTCCGGCATAGATCGCCACCTCAGGACGTGACATCGCTGTGACCGGGATGGCCTTCCTCCGGCTGGAGGAAATCGGCGGGGTCGAGGTGATATCCCGTCTGGTTACTTACGAACCGCAACCCGGCGAATGTCTCGCGATCACCTGCCACCCTGCGGGCGCTGGGTACGTGAACCGGAGATTTCCAGATCCAGAATGTTAATTCCACCCATAGCCGGGCAGTGCGTCTCCCATCTGAAACCGACATTGCAGGGAGGCGACTATGGGCTGGGTGTGGGGCGGCGTCCTTATCGGCGTGGTTATCGTGGCTTTGGCCGTGGGCATCCCGTATTTCATGACACACAGGCGCATGCGCGAGCATCA
>NZ_JBARCR010000701.1:0-1788 GCF_049794275.1 Trebonia sp. | reverse complement strand
GGTGGCCGGGTGGTATGGCCGGTCATCCGCCCGTCGCGCAGCAGCACTATCCGGTCGGCCCAGGCGGCTAGCTGCGCGTCGTGGGTCACCACCACCGCGGCCATGCCCCGCTGGCACGCCTCGTGCAGCAGCCGCATTACCTCGCCCGCGTTCACCGAGTCCAGCGCGCCGGACGGCTCGTCGGCCAGCAGCAGCCGGCGGTCCCCCACCACAGCACGGGCGATCGCTACCCGCTGCCGCTCGCCGCCGGACAGCTGATCGGGGTACCAGCCGGCCCGCCCCGCCACGCCGAGCGCTTCCAGCGCGGCCAGCCCGGCTTTGCGCGCTTTCGGCACCGCGACGCCGTCCAGTTCCAGCGGCAGCGCCGCGTTCTCGGCGGCGGTCAGGCCCGGGAGCAGGTTGAAATCCTGGAACACGTACCCGATCGCCCGGCGCCGCAGCCGGGCCTTGCGCCCCCGCGCCATCCCCGCCAGCGCCATGCCGCAGACCAGCACCTCCCCGCCGGTGGGTTCCTCCAGGCTTCCGGCGATGGTTAGCAGCGTGGACTTGCCCGACCCGCTGGGCCCCATCACCGCCACCATCTCCCCGGCCCGCACCGACAGGTCGACCCCGGCAAGCGCTTGTACCGCGGCAAGTCCCTGCCCGTAGGTCTTCGATACGTCGCGCAGCTCCAGCACGCTCACCGCGCTTCCGCTCACCGTGCTCCCGCCGGTCCCGTACCGTTCTGGCCCGCTCATCGCCGGGCCCCCAGCCGCCGTAGCTGCGGAGCGGGGACCGGGGCGGAGCCGGGCTTGGGCGGCTCGGCGGCAGCCCGCGCCAGGCGTACGTCCGCGGCGTCCAGCCAGCGGATCACCGCGTCGAGCCGGAACAGCTCCGCATCGACCACCAGCGCCAGGCCCAGGTCATCGCGGGCCTCGCCCTCCTTCAGCCTTGTCCACTGCTGCATCAGCTCGAGCAGGTACAGGCGGTGCGCCAGGATCACCTCATGCGCGTCGGTACCCGGCACCCGGGCCGCCACCAGCACCTTCATCACCAGCTCGTCACGCGGCGGGGAGGTCAGGTCCGGCGGCGTGCGCAGCCAGGCGGACAGCGCCTGCCGGCCGTCGGCCGTGATCCGGTACCGCTTCTGCGGCCCGTCCTGGCCGGCGTCGTCGGATTCGGCCAGCCCGTCGCGTTCCAGCCGGCCCAGCGTCTTGTACACCTGCCCGACGTTCAGCGGCCACACCTCGCCGGTCCCTGCCTCGAACTCCTCGCGCAGCTGCAGCCCGTATTTCGGCCCCTCCGACAGCAGCGCCAGCAGCGCGTACGGAACGCTCATGACTTCACCATGCCTGACATCATGTCCGGCACAATACCCGGCATACACCCTTCATGGCAATGTCTTATTCGCGCAGCTGCAGCGCTGGAGACCTGACCTATCCTCCGTAACCGGCCCGCGCCGCGACACCCCCGCCCCGCGCCGCGACACCCCCGCCCCGCGCCGCCATAGGAGCAGAAAATTACGTCAAAACGCTGATAACAGCAAGAAAGGCGTAACGTTCTGCTCCTGCAGGGTTGGAAGTGCTGAGGTCTTTGCCTGGCCCTACGGGACGGCCGCCGGCGGGGGCGCGGCGGCCGTTCTGAGCCCGCTGATTTCATGATCACGAAAGAAAAATCTCCTCTGCGCGTACTTTTCTTTCGTGATCATGAAATCAGCGGGCTCAGCCCGGCCGCACCCTCGCCGGTGAGCCGTCCCGGAGGGTCAGGCAACGACTTCAGCTCACACCCGTCACGCCAGCCCCGATCGGC
>NZ_JBARCR010000700.1:0-8263 GCF_049794275.1 Trebonia sp. | reverse complement strand
CAGCCGGTACCGGGACGGTGGCCAGCAGGACGGCGACCGCCGGCCTCGGCGGCAGGCGCCGCGCGACGCGGCGGACTGGACAGAGCGTGACGGCGGCAACGTCGAGTGGAACTACGACCTGCCGCCGTGGGACGGCGGCGCGCCCGAGCCCGATCCCGGCTTCAGGTACCGCGAGCCCGGGCCTGGCATGCCCGGCTACCGTGGCTCCCGCAATCCGTACCGTGGTGGTGACAACCTCCGATGAACCCGAGTTCCGCGACAGAACTCGACGTGCCGCCGATCATGCGGATCGGGGCTGCCCGGATGACGGCCGGCCTGGACCGGATGACGCGGCTTGACCTTGAGGCGCACACCGAGATCTTCGGCCCGCTGCCGCGGATGTCGGCCGACGAGCTGATCACGATGGCCCAGCAGGTCGACCTGCGCGGCCAGGGCGGCGCGGCCTTCCCGTTCGCGCGCAAGCTCAAGGCAGTGGTCGACGCGTCGAAGAAGACCGGCCAGCCGACGATCGTCGTGGTCAACGCGACCGAGGGCGAGCCGGGCTCGTTCAAGGACAAGATGCTCATGATCAGGTCGCCGTACCTGATCCTGAGCGGCGCGGTCCTGGTCGCCGAGGCCATCGAGGCAGAGGAGATCATCATCGGCGTGGCGGGCAACGAGCTCGCGAACCGGTCGATCGAGGCGGCGATCGCGGCCGAGCCCGGGCTGCGCAAGATGGTCCGGGTCATCGAGCAGCCGGATCGGTTCATTTCCGGGGAGTCTGGCGCACTGGTCCGCGGCATCAACGGCAAGAAGCCGGTGCCGCCGGGACGCAAGACGCTCGCCTCCGATCGGGGCGTGGACGACCTGCCGACCCTGCTCTCCAACGCTTCGACGTTCGCGCAGGTGTCGGTGCTCGCGCTCCTCGGCGCGACGAGGTTCGCCTCGGTCGGCGTGCCCGAGGAACCAGGCACGGTACTGCTCAGCGTCAGCGGATCGGCGAAGAACCCGGCCGTCGTGGAGGCCCCCACCGGCATCCCGCTGGGCGCGGTGCTGGACATCTGCCAGGCGCCCGCGGGTGACGGCGTGCTGGTCGGCGGCTACCACGGCATGTGGCTGGACGCCGAGACCGCCTACCAGGTTCCGGTCGGCCGGGAGGGGCTGGCCTCCGCCGGCGGCACCTTCGGGTCGGGCATCGTGCTCGCGCTCGGCGACGGCACCTGCCCGCTCGGCGAGGTGTCCAGGATCGCGAACTACCTGGCCGGCGAGTCCGCCGGGCAGTGCGGTCCGTGCAAGCTCGGGCTGCCCTCCATCGCCCGGGCGCTCGCGGCGATCGTCGACGGATCCGGCGGGATCGAGGCACTCGACGTGGCCCGGCGCGCGGCGGCCACGGTCAACGGCCGCGGCGCCTGCTCGCACCCCGACGGCACCACGCGGTTCGTGCTCTCCGCGCTCGAGGTCTTCACCGAGGACCTGGCGGCGCACGTCTTCCACTCCTCCTGTGGCCGCCCGGTCCGCGGCGTGCTGCCGCTTCCCGACGGCCCGGAGACGGCGGATGCCAAGCAGCTCCTGGTCGACTGGGTGCGGTGCGAGGGGCACGGCCTGTGCGCGCACCTGGTGCCAGAGCTGATCCACCTGGACAAGACCGGCTTCCCCGTCATCTTGCCGATCCCGGTGCCGCCGTGGCTGGAGAAGGACGCGCGGCAGGCCGTGGAGATGTGCCCGGCGCTGGCGCTGCGGATCGAAGCCGACCCGAAGAAGCGCGGCGCCGGCGGCCAGCCCGCCACGCCGGTGCCGATCCCCGCTCCCACGCTGCGCTCTAACCTGCTCAGCGGCCGCGTCACAGGCCAGAAGTCCATCACCGCCGGTTAACGCCGGCGTCTGCCCCCCCCCGCACCCCGCACCCTGCACCAACGTGCTCGATGCGACATCGTCCACGTAAGAGGGTGGACGATGTCACATCGGCTCCCTTCGGGGGTGACGTCGGGAAGGGGGCGGCGACCGTCCAGCCCGCTGCGCGCCATCGCGCCGGGTCGACGGCCTGGCACGCGTCGATGAGCAGGCAGTCGCGGATAGCCGCCGTAGTCTCGGCCGGGTCGAGCGCCGCGAACTCCGGCCAGGCGGTGACCACGAGCACGGCGTCTGCCTGGCGCGCGGCCGCCGCCGCGCTGTCCGCGTAGCCGAGGTGCGGGAACGCCACCAGCGCGTTGCCCGTGGCCTGCGGGTCGTACACCACGACCTCCGCGGCGAGGCGGCAGAGCCGGTCGGCGACGTCGAGGCCAGGCGAATCGCGCACGTCGTCGGTGCCGGGCTTGAACGCCGCGCCCCACAGCGCGATCCGCTTGCCGGGCAGCTCGCCGAGCAGGGTCTGCACGAGGCCCACGACCTGCTGGCGGCGGGCGGAGTTGATCTCGTCGAGCACCGTGAGCAGGCTGACGGCACCTGCGCCCCGAGTGCCGGTGCTGGCGGCGAAGGCGCGCAGCCCGCGGACGTCCTTGGGCAGGCAGCCGCCGCCGTAGCCGAGGCCAGCGGTGAGGAACGCGCGCCCGATGCGGGCGTCCATGCCCAGCGCGTCGGCCAGCGTGGCCACGGACGCTCCGGTGGCGGCGCAGATGTCGGACATCGCGTTGATGAACGACACCTTGGCGGCGAGGAACGCGTTGGCCGCGCCCTTGACCAGTTCCGCCGTCACCGCGTCGGTCACGATCAGCGGCACGCCCGCATCGGTGAGCGGCCGGTAGATCTCGCGCGTGGTCGCCTCGGCCATCGGGCTCCGCACCCCGGCGACGATCCGGTCCGGGCGCAGCGTGTCCGCCACCGCGTGTCCCTCGCGGAGGAACTCCGGGTTCCACGCGACCTCGATCGTGTCGGCGGCGGGCGCGGTCTTGCCGAGGTCCGCGGCCAGCCGGCTGGCGGTGCCCGGCGGGACCGTGGACTTGCCGATGATGAGTGCGGGACCGGCCAGGTGCGGCGCGAGCGCCCGCGCCGCGCCGAACACCTGTGACAGGTCGTAGCCTTCGCCGCCGGGCAGGTCTGGCGTCCCTACGCCGAGGAAGTGCACGGTGCCGAACCTGGCCGCCTCGGCGAAGCTGGTGGTGAAGCGCAGCCTGCCTGCTTGCGTATGGCGAGCGAGCATCTCGTCGAGCCCGGGCTCGAAGAACCAGGCCCGGCCGGTGTTCAGCAGGTCGACCTTGTCTTCGTCGATGTCGACGCCGAGCACGTCATGACCGATCTCGGCCATGCACGCGGCATGCGTGGCGCCGAGGTGCCCGCACCCGATCACGGTCAGCCTCATGAACGGGTCCTCCCATTCCTGGAGCTCGTCGCAGGCGGTGACCCATCGCGAGAGCGCCTGGTGGTGTGCGGCGCGGTATGCGTCGCTTCGGAAAGTACGCTCCGTGAGTGACCTGCCGGTTGCCCCTCGCTGAACGGCGCCCGGCGTGACGTTGACGGGTAATGAGGTTAGCGGCCGGGAGGTGCGGCGGGATCCTGAGGGAACTTGTCCCGCGCCGCCGGGGCGGCGTAACTCCGCTCCTGGAGGATGAGCGCGAGCTCGCGATCGAACTCGGCGAAGGCGGCGCGCAAATTGCCTTCAAGCCATGGATCGGGGCGGGTGCGGAGGTAGCCGGAAACGCCATGGGCCATCCGGGCGGACAGCTCCTTGATGCGGTAGCCGGCGCGAAGGAGCCAGAAGGTGAAGACGCCCATACCGAGCATCACCACGACCGCTGCGTACTGGATGCCCACCGAATGCCCCAACGCTGCGACTGCCTCCCTTCTTATCCCCGCCGGACGGTCTGCCACGTGCGGCGATGCACCTGTTCGGGCACCATCGAGGGTCTCATTTCCCTACTAAAAGGGACGCTTGATCGTTGACTTCGGTGTACCTCCTTTACCAGTTCTTAACTTTCTAGCATGGTGCGCAAGGTCACTCCAGCACATCGATGATGTTGTTGGGGCAGAAGTGGACATCGTCGGTAGACGCCCGCCGCGTAGCCCAGAACGCGCTCCGGGTCGCGGTACGCGAAGCGCGCTGAACGGCGAGACGCTGCGCCGCAACTTCGGCGACGAGTAGTAAGAGCCCTGGCACGCACCCTCCCCCGCGCAACCGCCGGCCCGGTATGGCAAACCGTTCCGGGGCGGCGGCCGTACATTCTGACGGAGACTCGTCAGGGAGCGGCGCCATGGTGACTGGGCTGGCAATCGCGGGATCGCTGGCAGGCTGGCTCATTCTCGTCCGGATGGCCACCGGCGGGCCGCGTCTCGGCCGCCCCGTGTGCCGCCCCGGTGCGGTCCCGCTGCCGCCCGCCGAACCGCCGGCGGTGGTGGGCCTGGTGGCGGGCCGCCCGGACGCCGATCTGTTCACGGTGACGTTGCTCGACCTGGCGGCCCGCGGCTGGTTCAGGCTCAGCAGGAGCGTGCCTGACCCGCGGGCCCCTGTCCCGGCCATGTGCGTGCTGCCAGCGGAAGCTCCCGTCGAAGAGCTGACGCCATATGAGCTGCGGGCGGTCGCTCACTTGTCCCGTCGGGCCGGGCCGCTGCCAGAAATACCCGCCGCGGCGCTGGCCGACGGCTTCGAGGGCGGCGCGGGCTCGTTCCGGCAGGCGTTCCGCGGCGACGTGGTGGCGGCCGCCCGCCGTCTCGGCCTGACCCGTCCCACGCTCAGCACGGCACGCAAGGCCATGCTGTGCCTGTTCGCGCTCGTCCCGGCGGGCGTGGCGCTTGGCGCCGCCTACTCGTACCAGCACAACGGCCAGCTCTTGGTGTTCTGCGCTTTTTACTACGCGATCCTGTGCACCTCCGTCGCGAGGGTCAGCAGCGAACGGCTCACTCCGAAGGGGCGGCAGGCCCTTGCCGACTGGCAAGCGCACAGCACCATCCTCGGGTCAGCGGCCGGTACCCGAGATGAGGCTCGTGCCGCCGCGCTTGGCGCGAACCCGGAAGCCCTCGCGCAGTTCACCGCGCCGGGGGACGACACCGCCTGGTCCGGCTACGGCGCGGGCTGGCGGCTGGTCACCATCGGCGATCCCGACACGCGCATCTGGCCAGGGCTGTCCGCGGGGCCGCTTGCCGCTTTCTGTCTGCTGACCACGCCGGGCATACCGCTTCTGGCCTTTCTCGGGTACGAGGTCGCCGGCGGCTCACCCGGCATCGAGCTCGGGATTCTCATTGGCGTGGCGCTGGACGCGCTGGTAATCATGCGCGGCGTCTCCCGCTGGGCGCACCTGCCGCGCTTCGCCGAGTTCGACGGCCTGGTGCTCCGGCAGTGGGAAGTGGAATCCAGCGATGAGGGAACCTCGTACTACGTCGCGGTCGACGATGGCTTCACCCCGCAGGCGTGGGCCTTCGAGGTCCGCCCTGCGGACTACCACCGGCTGGCGCCCGGCACGCTCGCCCACGTCCGGATCAACGCACGGCTCAACAAGCTGATCGATATAGAGGCGACCCGCCCGCCAGCCATGTCACCGGGGATCGCGGACTCAGCGCAGCCGGCCGACCCGCCCTGATCGTTTCCCTGCCACGTCACCGGCGCGGTGCCAGCCACCGGGTGTCGATCCGGGCGTGCCGCGCCCGCCCTGCCAGGCGGACACGCAGCGTCTCCGGCGCGTTGTCGTTCGCGTCCCTGCTGATCGTCAGCTTGGTATGGCGCACCGACAGTTCGTTGGCGTCCACCACCATGCCCGGCGCGAGGACCAGCTCCACGTTGCCGCCGCGCACCCGCAGTTCGATGATCAGCTCGGGTCCGCTGTGGACCGCCTTGGTCAGGTCCAACATCACGTCGCACCACGCGGTGTTCAGTCTCAGCCGGTGCGGCAGCGTCCACCGGCCCTCGCGGCGCACCGATCCATGCCGTTCGCGGATGGTGAGCAGTTCGGCGGCTGGCTCGGCCGGTGTCCTGGCGAGCGGCAGCGCGAGCGCACCGTCACTGCAGGGCGCCGCGATCAGATCGGCGGTGAGCGGGGTCAGCGCGTCGATGGTGCGAGCGGCCAGCGCCGCGTCCAGCCGCTCATCGAACTCGGCCTGGTAGAGCCGCCCGTCACCGACGGCGGCGCGCAACAGTTCGATAACCCGGTCGCGGTCCGCATCGGATGCGCGCAGCGCGGGTGAGCTGGGCGGATCTGCCGGCATCCGGCCTCCTCGGCGGCGATATGGTGGCGGCGCCGCGCCACCGGCCTTCTACGTTATAGCGCGAGTCGGCGGCCATCAACGAGAGGTACGCCAGCCTGCACCCAGCCATGTCCCGCTGTACTTTCATGGCCTGTTGGGTCGCCGGCCTAACCGCTAACCGAAGTGACCCCAGTGGACGGCGATGATGAGGAGCAGACCGCCGACGGCGAGCGCGGCGCCGGCGACTATCTTCCGGGCTCTGGCCATCTTGAACAGCGGGATTTCCGAGGCGGCGAACCAGATTCCGGCGATGAGTATAAGCAGGAAGCCGACTTCGGCGATGACCACGCCGGTGTGGTGATCCATGCGTGGAATCGTTCCGTGCTGGCGTATCACGTGTCAACGGCCGGAGAACTTTGCATTGACTAGGAGGTCCCGACATGGCCAGTAAGTTCACCGAGCTTGCCATCGACTGTACCGATCCCAGCGGTCTCGCCCGGTTCTGGTGCTCGGTCCTTGACTATGAGGTGCAAGACGAAGACGACGGAATTGTGACGATTGGCTCCCCTCTCGTGCCTGACGGCAAGAACCACCCTGGCCCAGTGCCGCCGACGTTGACATTCGCGTACGTGCCCGAGGGCTAGGATACATGTGTTAAGGTCGGATTTAAGCCGATAAGGCAGCGTAGCAGACGCACCGACCTTGGCGAGGCGAGCGACATGGAGCAGCCGCACCCACCAGATGCACCAGCGCAACCGCGCACCCCGGACGCACCCGCTGCGCATCCGGTAGAGCGCCCGGTGCGGGCGCTGATCGCGGCCAGGCTGAGCAAGCTCCAGCGCGGCGGGCAGCAGGGCATCGGGATCGACACCCAGGATGAGAAGTCCCGCGCGTTCTGCGAGCGGGAGGGGATGACGGTCATCGACGTGGTGGCCGACACCAAGTCCGGGACGGTCGCCCCGTGGGACCGCAAGAACCTCAAGCCGTGGGTCACCGAGCCCGAGAAGATGGCCATGTACGACGCGGTGGTGGCGTACAAGACCGACCGCTGGTCCCGGGGTACCCAGGAGGATTTCCCCCGGATCGAGTTCTGGGCGACCCAGCACGGCAAGCGGCTGATCATCGTGGACGGCCCGCAGTACCCGGCGCGGGCGGACAAGTTCGATTCGGACTACTGGCAGTGGCAAGCGGAGAAGATGGCCGCGCGCCGGGAATGGGAACTGGGCCGCGAGCGCGTCGTGCGGGCCACCGACGCGCTGCGCCGGGAGAACAAGTTCGTCGGGCGCATCCCATGGGGATACGTGACCGAGGGTCCCAAGTACGACAGGAAGCTGGCCGCCACTGACCTGGGACGGGAGTACATCCCGCAGATCTACGACATGGTCATCGCCGGGAAGAGCCTGGCGGACATCTGCGCGTGGCTGGACTCCCTGCACCTCTGGCACAAGCTCGATCCGCAGACCGGGGAGCTGGCCGACGTGCCGTGGTGGCCGACCAGGCTGGCCGACCTGATCAGGAGCCCGGTGTACCGGGGGCACTACTGGATGACCAGTGCCGAACGTGACCCGGTGACGGGGAAGGTGGCCTGGTCAGAGAAATGGGAGCACTCGTGCGAGGCGCTGATCGACGCGCGCCGGTTCCGGCTGGCCAATGAGGCTCTGCTGGGCCGGGAGAAGCGCGGCCCGCGGGGGGAGCCGCAGGCCCGGGCGATGCTGAAGGGCGCCATCAAGTGCCCGGACTGCGAGGGCTCATCCATGAACAAGCTCACGTGCAGGGCGTCGAGCAAGCACGGCGGCGGGACCTACACCTATTACCGGTGCACCGGCACCGGGAGCCGCCGCAAGGGGTGCGGCAACATGGTGCGGATGGAGGTGGCGGACGCGGCGGTGGACCAGATCATGGCCACCACGTTCGGTGTCCCGGTCAAGCGGCTCATCCTGGTCAAGGGGACCGACTACCAGGATCAGCTGGAAGAGATCAGCTACCGGATCAGGGCACTGGACCCGGACGCGATGTCTGATGAGCAGTTCGACGAGCAGGTGCGCAGGCTGCGCGCCGAACGGGACCGGCTCAAGGCCCTGCCCGCCGAGCCCGACCGGTGGGACGAGCAGCTCACAGAGGAGCTGTACTCAGACATCTACCAGGCGCTGCCCGCCTCCGAACGCGGCGCGTGGCT
>NZ_JBARCR010000699.1:0-5904 GCF_049794275.1 Trebonia sp. | reverse complement strand
CGGGCGCTGCTCGTCCCGCTGCCGGTCCCGGGCCGGGTTGGCCGCGCGCTGCGCGACGGGTGGCTGACGGCCGCGCGCCCCGACGTCCGGGGCTCGGTCACGTTCGCGACGTGGGCGTCCAGCTGATGGGCAGCGACTCGACGTTGTAGATTCCCTCCACGCCGCCGAGGACCGGCTCGCCGTCCAGGGCGAGGTCCGGCATCCGGGAGGAGAGGAACGCGAGGGCTTCCTCCAGCTCGGCGCGGGCGAGGTTGGCGCCGAGGCAGAAGTGCGGCCCGGCGCCGAAGGTGAAGAGCTTGCCGTCGCGGGCGGCGGTGATGTCGAAGGCGTCGCCGTCGATCTCGCGGTTGGCGCGTTCGGCGCAGACCGCGACGATCGTGCCCGCCGGGAAGCGGACGCCGCGGTGGTCGATGTCCTCGAGCACGATCCTGGCGGTGAACGGGGCGATCGGCTCGGTGCGCAGCACCTCGGTGACGGCGGGCCTGGCGTACTGTTCCGGCTGACTGCCCAGGAGCCGCCACTGGTCCGGGTGAGCGGCGAACAGCCGCAGCGCCTGCGCTAGCTGGCTCTGGGTGGTGTCCACTCCCCCGGCGAGCACGTTGAGCACCAGGTCCACGCACTCGTCGTGGCTGAGCTTGTCGCCTTGTTCTTCGGCCTGCAGGAGGGTGCTGATCAAGTCGGCGCCCGGGGTCGTCTTGCGGCGCTCGAGCAGCTGCGTCACGTACTCGCGTGCCTCGAGGGCGGCCCGCTCGATGTCCGGGATCTGGGTGGACAGCGCCTGGATGTCGAACTGGCGCTGCACCATGTTGGACCAGTAGTACAGCCGGGGGGCGTCATCGATGGGGGCGCCGAGGACGGCGGCGATCGTGCGAGACGGGTAGGGCTGGGCGATGGCGGCGACGAACTCGGTGCGGGTGGCACCGCCGAGGCCGGCCCACAGCTGTGCCAGGAAGTCGCGCATGACGGGACGCCAGCGGTCCGCGGCCCTGGGGGTGAAGGCGTGCCCGACCAGCGAGCGCAGGCGGCGGTGCTTGTCACCGGTGAGGTTCAGGATGTTGGCGTCGATGTGCTCATACAGCGGGCCCTGAGTGATACCGAAGAGCTCGGCGATCTGCCGGCCGGGGAACGCCGTCTGCCTGGCCCGCAGGAAGAAGTCGCCGGACTCCTGGTCGAGCACGACGAACGCGAGCGGTGAGTGGGCGAGCCAGCCGTGCTCACGCGCCTTGGCGAGTTGCTCGTGGTACGTCTCGGGACCGAAGCCCGGCTGGTTGTAGTCGATCTCTGGCAGGTCGAGGTCGGTGACGACGGTCACGGCGGTCATGTTCCGGGATGTTACGCCGGAGTAGGGTTTGCTGTCTCTAACGGCAGTGGCGGGGTGGCCTGCCGGTGGCCGCCAGCACGCCGGGCCAGCTGTCGCCCGCTTCAGCGGCGTCCGGGTACTGCTGCGCCAGCACCCGCTGGCACAGGTCCGCGGGCGGCGCGAACACGACGCCGAGACCGCTGAGGGCGTCGTCGGTGTGCACCAGGAGTTCGACGCAGGCGCGGCCGACGTAATCGGCGGCGCTTGACTGGCCGGTGACGTGGTATGCCCGTACGCCGGGCGGCGTGACCGCGGCGACGGCCGCCAAGCCCGTCGCCACCGGGACGACGGAGTCGATGACCTCGTCGTTGGTCGCGTCCGGCCAGCGCCGCACGGTCAGCCCGATGAAGTGCTGGCACCGGCTGGCGAGGTACAGGGTGTACTTCGCGGTCGCGCCGAGCATGTGCGTGATCGTCTGCTCGACGTCCCACTCGAGCGGGCCTGCCTGGACCGACCAGTCACGGCCGGCGACGGGCCGCAGCGCGGCCTCGACCGTCACCGCCGCCGCGACTGCGTCGTCCGGCGTGAGGACTCGCGGCGTCATTTCGTCTCCTATGGGGTGAGCGCGGCGAGGCGTTCGGTGGATACGCAGGAGGTCAGGCAGCGTTCCTTGGCGTCGTTGTTCAGCTGCGCGGTCCAGTCCGTGAAGCCGCCGTCGCCTATCTCCATGCCGTCGACGTAGAGCTTGACCGCCCCGCGTTCGTAGTAGCCACGGCCGTGCTGGCGGTCCGGATCCTCGGTGAGGGTGACGTTGCCGGGCAGCGGCTGGATGGCCGGGAGCACGGTGTCTTTCATCCGCTCGGTCAGCGGCGGGAAGCCGAAGACGGTATAGCTGAGGGTGGCGTCGCGGCCCTGGGCTACCGCGCCGAGCGCCGCGGTCCAGAACTTCAGGTGGGTGACGAGCATCGCCGCCTCGGTCGCCGCCGATCCCCGGTCTCTGGCACTGGTGACCAGGGCGAACAGCCGGAAGTGCTGGAAGGCGCCCGGCGCGTCGAACGGCTGGGCGCGCAGCACCGGCTGGCAGCAGGCCAGGTGCACGGGGTCTTCTCTGGGTATCGCTTCCCGCCGTCGCCATGCGGCCTCGACGGCCAGCACGTTCGTCGGGTCGCTGACGACCTCGCTGCCGCGGATCGTGGAGATGACCCGGTTCTGGCTGACCGGCCCGAGCGCCGTGCAGGTGCCGAGCGGCGTGACCGGCGACAGATCGACGCCAGTGAACTCCCCTGGGAGCAGCGCCCAGAGCCTCGCTTCGGTGCGCCAGACCTTGCGCGGGTCACTGTCCGACGGCGTCACGTAACGGTCCTGGCGCCACCGCCGCATGAGCCTGGCCGGGGTCACCGTGGCCGCCCGCTCGCTCGCGACGTCCAGCAGCAGCGTCTGGAGGTCGGCCTGGCTGAGGTCATGCTCAAGCGCCGCCCGTGGGGCACCTGCCAGCTGCCGCCATACTCGTTCTGCCGGGTGCGAGGCCATGGGGACCACGGTGCCATCGCGCGGGGCGGCGGGGCCAGTCGTTTTCCGCCGCCCCATGCCCCTTGTCGCGGGCGTGCTGTCCGGTAACGTCACGACTGTGGCTGACAGTGTGGTCGTTCCGTTCGATGTGGTCGTTCCGTTCGATGAATTGCCGCTGCTGCCGGAATCCGGGCTGCGGCACTCCTGGGACCTGCACGGACCCGGGGATCAGCTCGGCACGCTGAACCGGCTGACCGGGCCGGTGGTCGCGGCGGCCGCCACCTCGGTGCGGACCGGCGAGCGGATCGGAGTGTCGCTGCCGCTCGGGCTGCCCGACCCGCCGTTCTTCGGGCGGCAGGCGTTCAAGCACACGGTGTACCCGATGGGGCCCACCGCGTTCGATGATTTCGTGGACGGCTTCTACCTGCAATGTTCATCGCAGTGGGACGGGCTGCGGCACGTCGGCGGGCCTGACGGCTGGTACGGCGGCTGGCGGGGCACGCCGAACGGCGATCCCCAGCCGCTCGGCATCCATCACTGGGCGGCGCGGGGGATCATCGGGCGGGGCGTGCTGATCGACATGCTCGCGGCCCGTGCGGGGACCGGGTACGACCCGTTCACGTCGGTCGCGTTCGCGCCGGAGGACCTGTCGGCGGCGCTGTCCGCCGCTGGGGTCTCGCTGCGGTACGGCGACATCCTGTGCGTGCGGACCGGGTGGATAGACAAGTACCTCGCGCTGTCGCCCGCGCAGCGGGAGGAACTCGCCACGACGATGGTGGACGTGCACGGGTACTCCGCCGCCGGGCTGGCCGGCAGCGAGGCGATGGCGCGGTTCCTGTGGGACTCCGGGGTGGCGGCCGTGGCCTGCGACAACCCCGCGGTCGAGGTGGTGCCCGGTGACCCGTCAGTCGGGTCCCTGCACGCGCGGCTGATCCCCTGCCTCGGGTTCGCCATCGGGGAGCTCTTCGACTTCGGGCCGCTGGCTTCGGCGTGCGAACAGGCGGGACGGTCTGAGTTCCTGTTCGTGTCCGTGCCGCTCAACCTGACCGGAGGCGTGGGGTCGCCCGCCAACGCGGTCGCGATCTTGTAGCGATCGCCGCGGCTCGCGGGCGGGGTTCTGTGGCCCCGGCCCAATGGCCTGTTCCGGCGCTTTCCAGCGTCGCGGGTGCGTGAGACCATCAGGGCGTCCGTCACGGCGATGAGGAGGTCGTCCATGCCCGACGTTCCCAGTGACCCCAAGGACGTGGTGCGGCGGTTCTTCGCGACGCTCGGCACCGGAGACTTCGCCGCGGTCGGCGAGTTCTTCGACGACGACTCCGTGTGGCAGGTCAACGACGTGGCGCGCGGACTTCCCGCGCAACGCGGGCGCAAGGCAATTATCGACGACTTCCTGCAGCCGATCAGGGAGGGGCTGTTCGAGCCGGGCGACCCGAAGATCGAGATCCGGTCCATGATCGCGGAGGGTTCCCGGGTGGCGGCCGAGACGACCGGCCGGGGAACCCTGCGGAACGGGAACCACTACGAGAACGAGTACGTGTTCATCATCGAAGTCGACGGCGACAAGGTGCGGTTCCTGCGCGAGTACATGGACTCCGACTACGCGCACTCCACCTCGGCCGGCGCGGGGTCGACCGGCGAGGGCGCCGACGAACACACCGCGGAGACGCTGCGCCGCCTGGGTCACGACTGAGCCCAGCGAAACGCCGATCCGGCGGCTCCCCGTGTGCGGGGGCCGCCGGATCAGCGTGTGCGGCGCGGTGGGTTACCTAGCGGCGGTTACCGGGGTGGCCAGCGTAGTACGGGCCGCGCGCTCGGCGGCGGCGCGGCGGGTCCTGATGGCCAAGGCGCCGGTGCGGGCCAGGATCATCCCGACGGACAGGAAGATCAGGCCGTCGGTCAGCGCGTTCACCGTGATCTGGTTGGCGAGCATCCAGTGCCCGAGCTGCGCGCCGAAGACGTGCTGCGAGCCGTAGGCGAACCAGAGGCGGCCGCCGACGACGACGATCCACAGCAGCGCGTACGACAGGCCGGCATAGGTGACGACCCGGCCCGACCGCTCGTCGAAGAACACCCGCATCAGCCCGGCGGCCAGCACACCCAGGGCCAGGCCCGCCGCGATCGCGGCGAGCTCGAGCAGCAGGCCGTTGCCTGACGTAGCGACGCCCTTGAAGAAGAACGGGATGATGACCGCCGCCGCGATGAACGGTCGGATCAGCCGATGGATCCGCACGGGACGCTGCCCGAGGTCGGACAGCAGCACGCTGGCGAGGATCACAAGGTTGGGGATCAAGACGCTGGCGTCCATGGGAACTCCTTGAGTTGCTGGCTGTGGCGGTTGCCGTTACGTATGCCACGCTAGGTAGCGACCCCCGGGCAGCGCGTCGGCCCGTGGCTCGATGCCGGGTGGATACTTCGGGAACCGGCAGGAGGTGGACATGCGGTCAAGGTGGAGGCGAGGTGGAGACGCGGACCTCCACCCGGCGTCAACCCGTCCGCCGGCGCGCGGGGCGCGGCTGGCCGGTTACGTTGGAGGCGTGCTCAGCACCTTCTCCGCGCGACGCGCGCCGCGAACCTGCCCCCCGGACGACGTCCGGGTCACCGGGCCTGGTCAGGTGCCGCGGGCGATCGAGCTCATCAGGACCCTCGTCCTCGTGATGGTGCTGGTCACTGTTCCGTTCGCCACTCCGCACGTGGGCGACGGCGCGCAGGGCATCGCGATCGGCGTCGCCCTCGGCGTCTGCGTGATCGCCTGGATCGCGTGGGTGCGCTCCGAGGAGCGCTACCCGGCGGTCGTCGTCGCGCTGGCGGTCCTGGCGGCGGCCGGCGGGACGCTGGCCGGGCTGTCCACCTTCAGCACGGCCGTCGCCATCGGCTGCGTGGTCACCTCCGCCGCGGGCTCCAGGCTGGACTTCGAAGTGTCGGCGGCGCTCACCCTCGAGACGGTCGCGGCGTTCCTCATCGCCGGCATCGCGGTCGGCGCGCCGCTCGGCACCCTGGTCGGCTACCCGGCCGCGTTCCTCGGGCTGTGGGCGTTCGGCCTGACCCGCCGCGAATACCTGCTCCGCGCCGAGCAGGCCGAACAGGCCCTGGAACAG
>NZ_JBARCR010000698.1:0-5930 GCF_049794275.1 Trebonia sp. | reverse complement strand
GCCGCCGCCCGGTACCACGGGATACCGGACGGGAGGTCAGTCGGGGCCGGTTGGCCGGGGAAATACAGCAACACCCAGCGGAACAGGACGTCGCCGGTCAGGAACAGCGTCACGCCGCCCGCCAGCGCCACCGCCGGCCCGGCCGTCAGCGTGGCGCCGGGGTGCCCGATGGCCGTCTTCAGCCCGGCGGCGATCGCCACGATGCCGAGCAGCATCGGGATGTACGCGTAGAAGTAAGCGGCGAGCACGAGCCGGGGCCGCTCGGCGCGGTCGGCGCGGGCCAGCGATCGTGCCGCGCGGTCGTCGTCCGCGGTGCCGAAGAACGCCCACCACAGCGAGGCGGTGAGCGCCAGCCCGAGCGCCGCCGACAGGGCGAGGCTCACTGTGACGCGCTGCCCCCCGGCGCCGATCCCGACATCGGCCACCGACTCGCCGAACGCCACGATCAGCAGTGACCCGTGCCGCTCGACGAAGTGCTCAGGCTGGATCTCGAACCGGCCGGCGAGCCGGACGAACAACGAGGCGAACACCTGCAGTGCGAGCGCCGCCCCCCACAGTCCGTACGCGGCAGGGGACGGTGTCAGGCCCGCGATGACCAGCAGCAGCGCGGAGCCGAGGTTGAACGGCAGGATCCGCCAGATGTTCCGGTTGACGCGCAGGTAGAGGCCGCTGTGGACGGCGACGACGAGCAGGTAGCCGAGCCCGAAGGCCAGCCCGTCCCTGCCGCGTTCCCCGTCGCCGCCGAACGCGTGCGGGATCGACAGGCCGATGATGAGGAAACCGACCATGCCGAGCAGGAGCAGCAGGCGCTCCGGCACGCGAGACGGCGTCCTGGTGTTGGTGAGCCACACGTACGCGCTGTACATCCACCACAGCAGGCCGAAGATCAGCAGCACCCGCCCGGCCGCCGCCGGCGTCACGTGCTCGGCGAGCATGCTGGTCAGCTGCGTGATCGTGAAGACGAAGACCAGGTCGAAGAACAGCTCGAGCGTGCTGACCCGCGCGGGCAGGTCAGCGTCCGGCTGCGGCTCGTTCCGCGATGTCATGCCGGTACCAGCCGCCGCGCATCTCGACTGATTCCACGACCGCGTAGGCCGCCGCTCGCGCCGCGGCCAGATCCGGCCCTGAGCCGACGGCGTTCAGCACGCGGCCGCCCGCCGTGACCAGGTCGCCGCCCCGGAGAGCAGTACCGGCGTGCAAGAGGTAACCACGGGCCCGTTCCGGCAAATCGATGTTGATCTTGTCGCCCTTGACCGGGGACTCGGGATAGCCCTCCGCGGCGAGTACCACCGTGCCCGCGGCACCGGGCAGCCAGCTCAGCGCCGGCGCCGCGGCCAGGTCGCCGGCCGCCGCGGCCTGCAGCAGGCCCGCCAGCGGAGTGGCCAGCCGGTCGAGGACCACCTGCGTCTCCGGATCACCGAAGCGGGCGTTGAACTCCACCACCTTGACGCCCTTGCTGGTAAGCGCCAGGCCCGCGTAGAGCAGGCCGTGGTACGGCGTGCCGCGGCGGCGCAGCTCGCCGATGGCGGGCCCGATGACCGTGCCGAGGACGGTGTCCGCCAGGTCGGGCGGGGCCCAGGGGAGGGGGGCGTAGGCGCCCATGCCGCCGGTGTTCGGGCCCTGGTCGCCGTCGCGGGCCCGCTTGAAGTCCTGAGCGGGCAGCAGGGAGATCGCGGCGGTGCCGTCGGCGAGCGCGAACAGGGAGACCTCGGGGCCGTCCAGGTACTCCTCGATCACCACCTTGCCGCAGGCGGCGGCGTGCTTTCTCGCCGTGGCGAGGTCGTCGGTGACCACGACGCCCTTGCCCGCCGCCAGCGCGTCGTCCTTCACCACGTACGGCGGGCCGAACGTGGCGAGCGCGACGTCGGCTTCCGCTTCGCTGTGGCAGGTGAACGAGCGCGCGGTGGGAATCCCGGCGTCGGTCATGACCTCCTTGGCGAACGCTTTGGAGCCCTCGATGCGGGCCGCCGCGGCGTCCGGGCCGAAGACGGCGATGCCCGCCGCGCGCAGCGCGTCGGCCACCCCGGCCACCAGGGGCACCTCGGGGCCGATCACCACGAGGCCGGCGTTGAGGTGTTCCGCCAGCCGGGTGACGTCCGCCGGATCGGCGGGCTTAACCTCGTGGAGCTCCGCGAGGTTCGCGATGCCGGGGTTGCCCGGGGCAGCGTGCAGCCCGCTGACGCCGGGGTCGCGAGCCAGGGCGCGGACGATCGCGTGCTCGCGGCCGCCCGAGCCGATCACCAGTACTTGCACGTGCGCCATCCTCGCCTGTACGTGGTCGATGGGACATCGTCCACCAAAGAGTGTGGTCGATGGGACATCGACCCTATAGAAGCGGCCGGAGCTGGAGGGTCTGATCGCGGCGCGGGCCGACGCCGATCGCGCTGACCGGGGCGCCGGCCAGCTCCTCGATGGTCTTGACGTAGGTCTTCGCGGCCTTGGGCAGGTCGTCGAAGCTCCTCACCTGCGAGATGTCCTCCCACCAGCCGTCGAGGTACTCGTAGACCGGCTTGGCGTGGTGGAACTCGGTCTGCGTCATCGGGATCTCGTCGTAGCGCTTGCCGTCGACCTCGTAGGCCACGCAGACCGGTACCTTGTCCAGGGTGGACAGCACGTCCAGCTTGGTGACGAAGAAGTCGGTGACGCCGTTGACCCGCGCCGCGTAGCGGGCGATCACCGCGTCGAACCAGCCGGTGCGCCGCGGACGGCCGGTGGTCACGCCGTACTCGCCGCCGGTTTTGCGCAGGTAATCGCCCTGCTCGTCCTTCAGCTCGGTCGGGAACGGGCCGGCGCCGACTCGCGTGGTGTACGCCTTGACGATGCCGATCACCTTGGTGATCCTGGTCGGCCCGATACCCGCGCCGACGCACGCGCCGCCGGCCGTCGGGGACGAGGAGGTGACGAACGGGTAAGTGCCGTGATCCACGTCCAGCATGGTGGCCTGGGCGCCTTCGAGGAGCACAACCTCGCCGTTGTCCAGCGCGTTGCCGAGTACGAGGCCAGTGTCGGCGACGTACGGCTTCAGCCGCTCGCCGTACGTCAGGTACTCCTCGGCGGTCTTGGCCGCGTCGATGCCGCGGCGGTTGTAGACCTTGGTGAGCAGCTGGTTCTTGTCGCGCAAGACGAGATCGAGTTTCTGGCGGAGGATGCCGGGGTCGAACAGGTCCTGGACCCGTATCCCCATCCGGGCGACCTTGTCGCCGTAGGTCGGGCCGATGCCGCGGCCGGTGGTGCCGATCCTGGCGTTCCCGAGGAACCGCTCGCTCACCTTGTCCAGGGCGCGATGGTGCGGCATGATCAGGTGCGCGTTGGCGGAGACCAGCAGCTTCTCGCAGCTGACGCCGCGGCTTTCCAGGCCGTCGATCTCCTCGAAGAGCACCTTCGGGTCGATGACGACGCCGTTGCCGATCACGGGCGTGACGTTCCTGGAGAGGACCCCGGACGGCAGCACGTGCAGCGCGTAGCTCTCATCGCCGATGACCACGGTGTGGCCGGCGTTGTTGCCGCCCTGGTACCTGACGACATACTGAACGCGGTCACCGAGCAGGTCGGTCGCCTTGCCCTTACCCTCGTCGCCCCACTGGGCGCCGATAAGCACGATGGCGGGCATCTCTTATACGCCTTTCACACGACGAAAGCCCCTGGCAGCGCAAGCGCACGACAGGGGCTCTTGCGTCATGAGGGTACCCGTGCCGGTCATGTAGCCGCAAAGACGCACTGCCCCGGGCCGTGGCAGACTGCGGGCTATGAGCACGCATGTGAACCTGTTTGGCGAGCCCGCGCCGACGCTGCTGCCCTCGCTGCCCGAGGCCGAGCAGCTGGTCTCCGCGGGCACGCCCGCGACGGAGATCGCGGCGAAGTATCCGGCGTTCTCGCTGGCCTGGGCGCTGCTGGCGGAGGCGGCACTCGCGGACGACCGGTACGTCGACGCCTATGCCTACGCCAGGACCGGGTACCACCGGGGGCTGGACGCGCTGCGGCGCAACGGGTGGAAGGGGCACGGGCCGATCCCCTGGTCGCACGCCGCTAACCAGGGGTTCCTGCGCTGCCTGGCGGCGCTGGCCCGGGCGGCCGGCGCGATCGGTGAGGACGAAGAGGCGGACCGGTGCTGGAAGTTCCTCGCCGACAGCAGCGCCGACGCGTATGCGGAGCTGTCTAGCTGAGTTTGGTGCCCGCCGACAGCAGGTCCTCGCAGGCCTCCACGACGCGGGCCGACATGCCGGCCTCGGCCGCCTTGCCCCACGAGCGCGGGTCGTAGTCCTTCTTCCTGCCGACGTCGCCGTCCACCTTGAGCACGCCGTCGTAGTTGGCGAACATGTGCCCGGCCACTGGCCTGGAGAACGCGTACTGCATGTCGGTGTCCACGTTCATCTTCACGACGCCGTACGAGATGGCCTCGCGGATCTCCTCGAGGGCCGACCCGGAACCACCGTGGAAGACCAGATCGAACGGCTTCTCCTTGCCGTACTTCGCGCCGACGGTCTCCTGGATTTCCTTGAGCACCGCCGGGCGCAGCTGCACGTGGCCGGGCTTGTAGACGCCGTGCACGTTGCCGAACGTGGCGGCGAGGATGTACCGGCCGCGCTCGCCAAGTCCGAGCGCCTCGGCCGTGGCCAGCGCGTCTTCCGGGGTGCTGTACAGCTTCTCGTTCATCTCACCGACGACGCCGTCTTCCTCACCGCCGACGACGCCGATCTCGAGCTCCATGATGATGCGGGCCTTGGCGCACTTCTCGAGGAGCTCCCTGGCGATCTCGAGATTCTCGGTGAGAGGCACCGCGGAGCCGTCCCACATGTGCGACTGGAAAAGAGGATCTTGCCCGTTCCTGACCCGCTCGGCGGAGATCTCGATGAGCGGACGCATGTAGCCGTCCAGCTTGTCCTTCGGGCAGTGGTCGGTGTGCAGCGCGACATTGACGGGGTATTTCGCAGCGACCACGCGAGCGAATTCCGCGAGCGCCGCGGCGCCGGTGACCATGTCCTTCACCTTCTGGCCGGACAGGTATTCAGCGCCACCGGTGGAGATCTGGACGATCCCGTCGCTCTCCGCGTCGGCGAAGCCCTTGAGCGCCGCGTTCAGCGTCTGGCTAGAGGTGACGTTGACTGCCGGGTAGGCGAAGCCTTGCTGCTTGGCGCGGTCCAGCATCTGCGCGTAGATCTCTGGGGTCGCGATGGGCATGGCGTGGCTCCTGTTGTCCGTCAGCAGTGATGTAGGGAAACTCTAGCTGGCCGCTGGGGTTAAGGTTTGGCTTGAACGTGTCTGACTACCCGCGCCGATGCTGTACAAAGGTGGCCATGACGAGCTTCCTGGTTTCGCACGCCATCTATGCGATCGTCATTTTTGGCGTGCTGGAAGCCATGTGCATCCCGATCTCCTCTGAGCTCACGTTCCTGCTCGGCGGGGCGATCGCCTCGGGCGCGGTCACCGGGGCGCACCAGCACCCGAGCCTGGCCCTCGTGATCATCGTGGGGACGCTGGCCGAACTCGTCGGCTCGTACATCTCTTACGGGGTTGGCCGCGTCGGAGGACGCCCGCTGGTACGCCGCTGGGGCCGCTACGTGCTGGTGACCGAGGCGGACGTGGCGCGCGCCGAGCGGTTCCTGGTCGGGCGCGGCGTGTGGGCCGTGCCCGTCGCGCGCATGCTGCCGTTCGTGCGGGCCTTCGCGTCGATCGTGGCCGGCCTGGTCGAGATCCCGCCGCTGCGGTTCGGCGTGCTGAGCTTCATCGGCACGTTCATCTACGTGGTCGTCTTGTCCAGCATCGGGTACAGCCTCGGCAGCGAGTGGAGCAAGATCAACCACGGGCTCACCGTTATCACGTACGTTCTCGCGGCCGTCGTCATCGTGGCGATCATCGGGTTCGTGTTCTACCGGCTGCGCGAGTTCAGGAAGGAAACCGCGGCGGCCGCCGCGCGCGGGGAGGTCCCGGCT
>NZ_JBARCR010000697.1:0-1682 GCF_049794275.1 Trebonia sp. | reverse complement strand
ACGCCAGCGAGCGGGCCGCCGGCGACGGCCTGCAGGTCCGTCAGGTTGGCGAGCTCGGCGATGCCCGGCTGGCGCGGCCAGCTGCCAATCACCACGCCTGCGGGCGCCAGCTTCCGCGCGGCCAGCGCCTCGAGGGTGAGCGCGGTGTGATTGAGCGTGCCGAGGCCCGCGGCGGCGACCACCGCGACGGGAGCGTCCAGCGCGGCCGCCAGGTCGGCGATCGTGCCGCCGTCAGGGTCGTAGCGCACCAGGAGGCCGCCGGCCCCTTCCACGAGGACGAGGTCGCGGGACTCGGCGAGCTTCGCCACGTAGTCCATGACGGCGCGCAGGTCCAGCGGGGCCAGGCCGGCGACCCGGGCGGCCGCCTCGGGAGAGAGCGGGTCGGGGAACGTGGCGAGCTCGTGGGTGTCGGCGAGGCCGGTAAGCCGCCGGACGGCCTCGGTATCGGGGATCTCTCCCGCGGCGGTGCCTGTCTGCGCGGGCTTGACGACGGCCACGCGGTCGCCGCGGGCGATCGCTAGCGCGGCGATCGCCGCCGTGACCACCGTCTTGCCGACGCCGGTGCCGGTTCCTGAGACGACGAGAACGCGGGTCACTAGCCGGATGTCCGCCGCAGCCGGGTGATGAACTTGTACCGGTCGCCCCGGTACCAGGACTGCGCCCATTCCACCGGCAGGCCGGTCGTGTCGATCGCGTGCCTGGACAGCAGCAGCAGCGGGATGCCCGGGTCAACGCCGAGCAGCCTGGCGTCGTGCGGGTCGGCGAGCACCGTCTCGATCGTCTCCTCGGCCTCGGCGAGCTGGATGCCGTACCCGGTGCGCAGCGTCTCGTACAGCGAGGCGTGCCGTTCCAGCTGCCTGCGCAGGCCGGGGAACCGGCGCGCGGGCAGGTGCGAGGTGTCGATGGACATGGGCTCGCCGTCGGCGAGCCGCAGCCGGTGGATGCGCAGCACGCGGCCCCCGGGCCGGATGCCGAGCATCCCGGCGAGCTGGTCGTCCGCGGTGACATAGCCGATTTCGAGGATCTTGGTCAGCGGGTGCAGGCCGTGCTGCCGCATGCCCTCGGTGTAGCTGGCGAGCTCCAGGGACTGCGCCACCTTCGGCTTGGCGACGAAGGTGCCCTTTCCCTGCATGCGCAGCAGCCGTCCCTCGATCACCAGCTCCGACAGCGCCTGTCGCACGGTGGTGCGGGAGGTCCCGTACAGCCGGGCGAGCTCACGCTCCGGCGGCACCGGGCTGCCCGGTGACATCGCCGAGGTGAACTCGAGCAGCTGCCGCTTTACCTGGTAGTACTTCGGCAGCCGCAGCACGGTCGGCGACGAGCCGACAGGAACGCCAGGGGTGCCTGCCGCCTCCGGAGTTTTTGGGGCCTTCGGGGCCCCTGGGACACTTGGGGCGCCGGGGGCGGCGGAGGCGCCAGCCTCGCCGGCGCGGTCTTCAGCCGGCATCGGAGACACGGTCATGGGGTGTTCCTTCCCGCTTGTGCGGTATTCCGGCAATGATGGCAGCGATCTCGCGCAACGGCCAGTGCGCGCGACGCTACGCTGATGTCCTTTTCCGTCAGCGTGGCGCGCCCGGTCAGGCGCAAGCACGCCTCGCCTGCCGGAACCGACGGCGGCCGGAAGCAGCCGACCCGGACGCCGCACTCGGCGCAGCCGCGCTGCGCGGCCAGCGCGTCTCGCG
>NZ_JBARCR010000696.1:0-2790 GCF_049794275.1 Trebonia sp. | reverse complement strand
CGTCAGCCGCCCCGCGAACCGGTCGGCCAGCTCCGCGCCGGCCTCGTCGTCGCCGCGAGCCAGCAGGGCGCGCAGCTCCGCCTGGTCGCGCTCGTCGGGGTCGTCGTCGAGCCACGCCTCAACCGCCGTCCGCAACTGCGCGTCGACCGTCATAAAGCGTAATCCTGTCAGGACTTCACGTAGGGGATGCCTTCGGCCTTCGGTGGGCGCACCTTGCCGACGAGCCCGGCCACCACGATGATCGTCACCACGTACGGGGTGAGCAGCAGCAGGTTCGACTGAATCGGCACGTTGAGCGACGACAGGATCGACTGCATCTGCGTGGTGAAGCCGAACAGCAGCGCCGCCCCGACGGCCCCGAACGGCGTGTACCGCCCGAAGATCATGGCCGCCAGGGCGATGTAGCCCTCGCCTGACGACATGTCGGGGCCGAACGAGCCGACCGAGCCGATCGTGAAGTACGCGCCGCCGATGCCCGCGATCAGCCCGGAGATGATCACGTTCCGGTACCGCATGGCCAGCACCCTGATGCCGACGGTGTCCGCCGCCACCGGGTGCTCGCCGATGGCCCGCGTCCGCAGCCCCCACCGTGTCCTGGCGAGCCCGACCTGGGTCAGGGCGAGGATCACGTACGTGAGGTACAGGAAGATGTTCGCGTCGAAGAACACCGGCCCGATGATCGGGATGTCGCCGAGCCCGGGGATCTTCAAGGGGCCGAACGTCGACGGGTTGTTCAGCGTGTCCCCGTACGGCACCATGATCGCGTTGTACAGGTACCCGGTGAGGCCGAGCACCAGGGTGTTCAGCACGACGCCGAGCACGATCTGGTTGACGGTGTAGGCGATCGCGAAGAGGGCGAGCAACGCTCCCACCAGCGACCCGGCGAGCGCGCCGCAGATCAGCCCGAGCCACAACGACCCGGTCACCGACGTGGCGATCGCCGCGCAGAACGCGCCGAGCAGCAGCTGGCCCTCGATGGCGATGTTGACGACGCCCGAGGTGGAGCAGATCACGCCGGTCAGCGCGCCGAGCATGATCGGGATCGAGTCGTTGAGCGAGCCCGACATCAGGTTCACGACGTTGAACGGGATGGCCTGCCCCGCGGCGGCCCAGGCGCTCAGCGCGACGATGAACAGGAAAAGCACGACACCGAGGATGACCCGGCGGCCGGTGCGGCCGAGCCGCAGCACCCCGATGACCGACAGCAGCCGCACGAGCGCCAGCGCCAGCGTGATGCCGCCGCACACGTAGCAGGTCGCCGCGCCGGGCAGCGTCAGGTTCGGTACCGACACCTTGGCGAATTCGGGCTTGAACGCGAACGTGGCGTCCCCGTGCGCGTTCCGCCCGAACAGCAGGATGTCCACGAGCCCGAACAGCGCGAACGTGATCGGTGCCGCGAACCGGCCGCCCCGCGCGGCCCCGCCGTCCGCGGGCAGTAGCTCTGGCAGCCGCGACTTGCCTAGCGACTGAGAAGCCGTGCCCCTCGCAGTGGTCACGCGCTCAACCCCCTTGAGGTGCCGGTGGCGACTCCGGCGGCGCGGGTCGCCCGGAGCCGGAACATGGCTTTGACCAGTGGCGGCGCGATGACGAACAGCACGATCAGCGCCTGGAGCACCTGGACGATCTGCACCGGCGTGTTCGCCGCGTTCTGCATGCCAGGCGATCCCGCGTGCAGCGCGCCGAACAGCAGCCCCGCCGCCACCACGCCGCCCGGCTTGCCGCGCCCGAGCAGCGCCACGGTGATCGCGTCGATCCCGTAGGTGCCGAAGCTCTGCGGGTTGAGGGTGAAGTCGGTGCCCTGGATGACGGCCGACCCGGCCAGCCCGGCGAGACCGCCGGCGATCAGGAAGACCAGCACCCAGCTCCGCTCCACCTTCATGCCCGCCACCCGCGCGGCCGACGGGTTGGCCCCCACCGACCGGAACTCGAACCCGGTGGTGGTCCTGTTCAGCAGCCACCACGCGCCGAACGCGCACGCGATCGCGATCAGGAACCCGGCGTTGATCCGCAAGTTGGTCCCGGCGATCAGCGGCAGGTGCGCGTTGGACGCGATCGGCGGCGTGATCGGGTTTGGCGACCCGGACGCCTGCAGCAGGTTGGGTGACGACAGCAGGTACGCCAGGAAGTACAGCATGACGTAGTTGAGCATGATCGTGACGATGACCTCGTGCGCCCCGGTGCGCGCCTTGAGCTCGCCGGCGATCCAGCCGATCGCGGCGCCGCCGACGAAGCCGCCCAGGACGCAGACGACCACGTGCACGAAGAACGGCAGGGACAGGTCGTAGCCGAGCCAGGCGGCCATGATGGCGCCGCCGATGAACTGGCTCTGGCCGCCGATGTTGAACAGGCCCGCCTGGTACGGCAGCGCGACGGCGAGACCGGTGAGGATCAGCGGCGTCGCGCCGACCGCCGTCTCCGACAGCGGCATGAACACGGCCGACAGGTACCCGTCGTGGATCGCGGTGCTTATCGACGACTGCTGGAACAGGGCGGCCACGGTGTGCGGGTTGAACACCGAGCCCTCGAACAGCGCCACGTACGTCGACGAGGCCACGTCCCAGGCCTTGGGGATGACGTCGCCCGCGGGCGCGTGCAGCACGGCCGGGTTGGTGAACGCGGCGAGCAGGCCGCCGAGCACCATGGCGGACAACAGCGCGAGCACCGTGACCGTGACGGTGTTTCCTTCGAGAAAAGATTCTTTAAAGACTGTCCCGAACGTACGCCGCTGACTCCCGGGGCTCCCCTCCTCCGCGGCGGTGGGCGGCGACGGGGGTGCGGTGCTCACGAGTC
>NZ_JBARCR010000695.1:0-3810 GCF_049794275.1 Trebonia sp. | reverse complement strand
CACTACCGGGCGCTCGACCTGGTGGCCGCGGCGCGGACCGCGACACGCGACGAGGCGTTCGCGGCCGAGGACGACGCGCTCGCGGACCTGATGCTGTCCGACGAGCTGCGTGCCGGGCTGTACGCGTTCGACCTGGTACAGAAGCGGGCCAAGCGCCCGGCCGGCGCGCCAGACAAGTCGCTGGCGCGGCCGGTCACCAAGGTCGGCGTGGTGGGCGCGGGCCTGATGGCGGCGCAGATCGCCCTGCTGTTCGTCCGGCGGCTGCAGGTCCCGGTCGTGATGACCGACCTGGACCAGGCGCGGGTGGACTCCGGGGTTTCCTACGTACACGCGGAGATAGACAAGCTGCTGTCACGTGGCCGGCTGTCCGCTGACGCGGCCAGCCGGCAGAAGGCCCTGATCACCGGCTCGGTGTCCAAGGACGGCTTCGCCGACGCCGACTTCGTGATCGAGGCGGTCTTCGAGGAGCTGTCGGTCAAGCAGCGGGTGTTCGCCGAGGTCGAGTCGATCGTCTCGCCGGAGTGCGTGCTGGCGACCAACACGTCGTCGCTGTCGGTCTCGGCGATGGCTTCCGGGCTGGCGCACCCGTCGCGGGTGGTGGGGTTCCACTTCTTCAACCCGGTCGCGGTGCTGCCGCTCGTCGAGGTGGTGCGGGACGTCGCGACGGATGACGCCGCGATCGCGACGGCGCTGGCCGTGGGCCGGCAGCTCAAGAAGAACTGCGTGATCGTCGCGGACCGGCCCGCGTTCGTGGTGAACCGGCTGCTCACCAGGTTCCTCGGCGAGATCACCCGGGCGGTCGACGAGGGCACCCCGTTCGAGGTCGCCGAACACGCCGCCGACCCTCTCGGCCTGCCCATGACCCCGTTCCTGCTGCTGCAGCTGGTCGGGCCCGCGATCGCGCTGCACGTGGCGGAGACGATGCACGCGGCGTTCCCCGACCGGTTCTTCGTTTCGCCCAAGCTGCGGGCGCTCGCCGAGTCGGGCAAGACGTCGGTCTACCTGCCTGATTTCTCAGTCGACCCCGAGGTCGAGGCGCTGCTCGGCGGCGGCGACCGCCCGTCCACCGGCGCCGAGGTGCTCTCGCGCGCCCTGGAGGGGCTGGCGCAGGAGGTCAGGATCATGCTCGACGAGGGCGTCGTCGCCAGCCCCGAGGACATCGACCTGTGCATGATCCTCGGCGCGGGATGGCCGTTCCACCTTGGCGGCATCACGCCGTACCTGGACAGGACGGGGATCGCGGCCAAGGTCAACGGCGCGCCGTTCTGCGGCTAGCCTTGGCCGGCCGGGGCCCGCAGCCGGCAGAAAATCGTAAAAGAAAGCTGTCCCCGCAATCCTGTGCGGCGGGTGATCCGTAAGTAGTAAACCGGGACCGGATCCTTTTCAACGACCGGAGCCTTTCCAACGGGAGGGGGCGTCCGGATGGCTGACCGCTGGCTGCTCGACTCGACACGCCGCGCCAAGGCGGCGCTCATCGATACCACGATGCCGAACTGGGCTCGTGTCGGGGACGCCCTCATCGGCGGCCGAGACAACTTCGAGGCCGACCGCAAGGCCGTCCGGATGCTGGCCGCGGCGGCGCCGGTCGTCGGCGCCATCCCCGCCGCGGCTCGCGCCTTCCGCCAGCGCGTGGTCCGTTACCTGGTCGCAGAGGCCGGGATCAGGCAGTTCCTCGACGTCGGCACCAGCCTCGCCATGTCGGGCAACACCCATGAGGTCGCGCAGTCGCTGGCGCCGGACTGCCGCGTCGTGTACATCGACGACGACCCGATGGTGCTCGCGCACGCTCGCGCGCAGCTGGCCTCCGCGCCCGACGGCGCGGTGGCCGCGCTGGACGCGAACCCGAGAGACCCTGCCGCCATTCTCGCCGCCGCGGCAGGGACCCTGGACCTTGGCAGGCCGGTCGCGATCCTGCTGATGGCCACGCTGTCGTTCGTGCTCGACGACGCGTCGGCGTCCAGGATCGTGCGGTCACTGGCCGGGGCCGCGACGGCCGGCAGCCATGTCGCGCTCTACCACCAGGCGAGCGACCTGGATCCGGCGATGTCCGTGGCGGCCGGGCGGTGGAACGCGATGTCCGTCCGCCGCGTCACCCTCCGCTCCCGCGCGCAGCTCACGGGGCTGCTGTCCGGCCTCGACCCGGTCCCGCCCGGCCTCGTGCCCGTCACCGAATGGCGCCCCGCCCCGGACGACCCCCGCTTCGAGCGCCTCGTCCCGGTGTACGGCGCCGTAGCCCGCAAACCGTAGCTGCGGTCACGCGGACGGCTTGACCGCGCGGACGATGGCCGAGTGCATCCCCGGTGCCGCCTCGTGCGTGAACGTCACCGACGCGCCGGTGAACCCGGCCGCCGCCAGCCCGGCCAGGTACTCCGACCGCGACAGCGCCCCGGCGATGCACCCGACATAGGACCCGGCCGCTGCCCGGTCCGCCGCGCTCAGGTGGTCGTCGGCGACCACGTCGGAGACGCCGATCCGGCCGCCTCGCACCAGCACCCGGAACATCTCCGCCAGCACCGCTGGCTTGTCGGTCGACAGGTTGATCACGCAGTTGGAGATCACCACGTCCACCGACGCGTCCGGCAGCGGCACCGCCTCGATCTGGCCTTTCAGGAACGTCACGTTCGCCGCGCCCGCCTGCCGCGCGTTCGCCCGCGCCAGCGCCAGCATCTCATCGGTCATGTCGACCCCGTAAGCGTGCCCGGACGGCCCGACCCGACGCGCCGACAGCAGCACGTCGATGCCGCCGCCCGAGCCCAGGTCCAGCACCCGCTCGCCCTCGTGCAGCTCCGCGACCGCCAGCGGGTTGCCGCAGCCCATGCTCGCGCTCACCGCGTCCTCGGGCAGCCCGGCGGTTTCCCCCTCCCGGTACAGCGACGCGCCCGCCCCGTCGGTCAGCGCGCTCAGCGTGCCGGCCGGAGCGCAGCATCCGCCGGCATCGCCGCAGCACCCGTCCCCGCCGTCCGCCTGGCCCAGCACCGCCAGCGCCGCCCCGGCATACCGGGACCGGACCTGCTCTCGCAGGCCCGCGCCCGTCTCCGTGTCCTCGCTCACCGCAGCCTCCCGTTTCCTGTTCACGTCACTGCCCCGGCCACCGTGGCCGGGGCCGGCACCAGCACCGCCGACATTCGCGCCATCACCTGCGGGTTGACGCGGTAGTACACCCACGTGCCGCGCCGCTCGGAGCTGATCAGCCCCGCCTCCCGCAAGATCCGCAGGTGATAGCTGACCGCCGGCCCGGTCACGTCGAACGCGTCGGTCAGGTCGCAGACGCAGGATTCCCCGCCCTCATGGCAGGCGATCAGCGACAGCAGCCGCAACCGCACCGGATCGGCCACCGCCTTGAACAGCGGCGCCAGATCTTCCGCCCCGGCATCCGACAACGGCTCGCACGCCAGCGGCGCGCAGCAGTCGGTCACGCTCTGATTAGACATGTCTTTAATTAAACATGTCCTTAAGCAGTTGTGCAACCAGGACGTGTGGCCGCTTCACTCCGCGCGCAGGGCCAGGGCGGCCGGGGAGCGCGGCCGCGAGGTTGACTGCCAATTCGGGCGGCCTCCGGCCGCGTCGGTTAGCTAACCGCCCGAATGTCGGTGCTACGCTGTAGCGTGAAAATGTGCTAGTCATGTATCAGGAAATCCGGGATCGGATCTTCCGCCTCTGCCGTGAGCATGGTCTACGGCCGGACTTTCCCGAAACGACCAGAACGGGACGGGTGCTCCTGGTCTGGAACAGCGGCCAGGAGGTGGTGGCGCGCGCGTTCATCCCCACGATGAGCGATCCGCCGCCTACTGTCCTTGCCCGCCTGCAGCA
>NZ_JBARCR010000694.1:0-6155 GCF_049794275.1 Trebonia sp. | reverse complement strand
GCCACGGCCACAGCGTCCCCGCCCGCGCTGCCCCGACCCGCACTACCTGCGGGCCCGCTGGCCACAGACTCAGGGCCGGGCAGCGTCGCGGCGCGCGCGTAGGCGCCAGAGTCGGCGAGGATCTCCGGCGGGAACGTGAGCACGGCGTCGCCGTGCTCGGGCAGGCCGGCGTTCTGCATCACGACGAACAGCCGCAGGTCCCCCTCGTTGACCAGCCGGTGGATGGTGCCCGGGGTGAACCAGAGGCAGTCGCCAGGGCGCAGCGGCGTCTCCGCGTACCCGCGCTCGCCGAGCGTCTGGAGCCGGCCGGCGCCGGAGGCGACGACGTAGCCTTCTGTGGAGGCGAGGTGGACGTGCGCCGAGCCGCCGGGCAGCCCGTCGGGCGCCACCCAGTCGTAGACGTCGAGGACCGTGATCGCGGTCGCCCCTGGGAAGGCCGCCGTCGCGGCGGGGTGAGCCTGCGGGGAACTAACGGTACGTTCGGACAAAATCGATCACTCCTCAGCCGGAAGCAAGTCCCGCGCGGCCGCGCGCTCGGCGAGCCGGGCGCAGGCGGCGGGGTCGAGCGAGCCGTCCGCGACCGCGATTTCGTAACGCAGCGTGAGCGCTGCGTCGGCGTCGAACGGGAACTCCGTGTCGAAGAACGGCGCGGGGCACACGGCCGCGAACGGCGTGCTGCGCACGAACCACTGGCTCGGGTAGCTGAAGTTCGCCGGCGAGTCGCGGAAGACCAGCGTGGAGCTCCGCCCGTGCTCGTCATGCCGCCCGGCGAACGCCAGCCATGGCGCGCGCGTGCCCATCAGCTCGTCGCTACCGGTGCCACCAGGCGTCATCACCGTCCCGCCAGTAAACGAGCGCGGACCGCGCCAGAACAGGCCGCCGTAGCCGGCATTCGGCCTGCCCGCCGTGGTGGGACTGCCGATCACGATCTGCGCGCCGCTGATGTTGACCAGCGTGGTCTCGAACGCGAGCAGCCACGCCGCGCCGTCGCCGTCGCCGCCGCCGTCGGGCAGGACCGTCGCGGCGATCCGGCGACGCTCCGTAACCGGCGTCTGGCCGGACTCGGTCACCCAGGTCAGCCGCTCGTCGAGCCGCACGACGTCGTCCTTCACGTCCGCCACGTCGAACCCGTCGTGGCGCATCACGCCGTCGTTGTGCGCCTGGACGTAGGCGCCGTTCCTGAAGGTGGGACCGCCCCAGAAGTTCTCGGTGCCGACGTGCGGCAGCGACAGTGCGATGCCCTTGTGCCACACGTGGTCATGCGGGCGGTAGAGGGTCACGAGGTCGCCCCGCAGCGTGCGCACCGGGTGGAAGAACGGCCGTGGTGACTCCAGTTGCGCCTCGCCAGGCCGGTATACGTAGCGGAACAGCTCGAGATCATCAGCCAGGGCCGTGACTTCGGTCTCGTCGTGCAGCAGGGAGATCACCACGCCTCGTGGCCTCCGTTCATCGCGGTGTAGAACGCCGCGGGTGGCCCGAGGTCGGCCGGCGCGACGGGACGGCGCGTGAACGCCGAGGCGTAGATACCCGCGATCAGCGCCATCGTGCGGCGGGCCTCGGACGGCGACACCGGCGGACGCCGGCCGTCGCGCAGCGCGGCGAGCACGCGGGCGAACTGGGCGGCGTGACTGCTGTGTGCGTCGCCGCCGCCGCCGTCGGCAGCGTGTTTCCAGGCCGCCGTCACGTCGGCTTCGCAGCCAGGGGCCGGGGTGAGCCGCCAGTCGTCGTCGCTGTAGCCGTATAGGTGGGTCACCTCCACGGTCGCGCGCTCGAAGTCGAACCGCAGGTAGGACTCCTCCCGCGGGGACAGCACGCTGTTCACCACGCTGGCCACCGCGCCGTTCGCGAACGTGACGTGCGCCAGCGACAGGTCCTCCGTCGGCATGGTCCTGGCCTGGGTGCGGGCGATCGCGGACACCTCGGTCCAGTCGCCGAGCACGTCGAGCAGCATGTCCATCTGGTGGATGCCGTGGCCCATGGTCGGGCCGCCGCCCTCGGTGTCCCACCTTCCGCGCCAGGGCACGTCGAAATACGCCTGGTCACGGAACCACGTGGTGTGGCAGACGCCGATCAGGGGCCGGCCGAGCGCGCCGCTCGCTGCCAGCTTCTTCAGGCGGCGCTGGCCGGCGCCGAAGCGGTGCTGGAAGACGGTGGCGAACCACGGCGGGCGCCGCTCCGCGGCTGCGAGCTCGTCGAACTCCCGCAGGCTGATGGTGGGCGGCTTCTCGGTCAGCACGCTGGCCCCGCCGCGCAGGCATTCGAGGGCGATCGGGTGGTGCGTGCTCGGCGGCGTGCAGATGTGCACCAGATCGGGTCGCGCCTGGCTGAGCAGGGTGGCCAGGTCGCCGTAGCCGCCCGGGATATGGAATTCGGCACAGAACGTCCCCAGCTGACTCTGGTCCACATCCATCGCCGCGACGATCGTGGCGGGCGCGGGCGCGGCTGCTTCGGCCTGGCTGGTGATTGCCCTTGCGTGCGAACGCGCGATGTTCCCGGTGCCCACGATCGCGATCCGAACCGGTTCCGCTGTCACGTCAGCCACGTCGCTATCAGCGTTTCGTACCTGTCCTTCAGGCGGGCGAGCACGTCGTCCGGGTCGGCCGCCCAGACGTCGGCGTTGAAGATCTCGACCTCGACGTCGCCTTGGTACCCGGCGACAGTGACCGCCTGGCACAGCGGCTGGAAGTCGATCACCCCGTCGCCCATCATCGCCCGGCCGAGCAGCACGTCGGCGGGCAGCGGCATGAGGAAGTCGCTGACCTGGTACCCCGCGATCCGGCCCTCCCGGCCGGCCCGCTGGATCTGGTCGCCGACCTCGGGATCCCACCAGAGATGGAAGGTGTCGACGATGACGCCGACCGCCTCCGCCGGATATCCGGCGGCGAGGTCCAGGGCCTGCCTGAGAGTAGAGAGCACGCCCCGGTCGGCGCAGTACATCGGGTGCATCGGCTCCAGGGCGAGGCGGACGCCGCGCTCTTCGGCGTACGGCACGAGCTCCGCGATGGCGTCGGCCACGTGCGCGCGGGCTGCGCCCAGCTTCTTGCTGTTATCAGGCAGGCCGCCGACGACGAGGACGAGGCAGGCGGCGCCGAGTTCGGCCGCCTCGTCGATGGCGGCGCGATTGCTGTCGCGCCAGCCGGGCCGGCCGAAGAACCCGCCCCGGCACAGCGACGAAACCCGCAGCCCAGCATCCCGCACGACCTTGGCGCTGCGCTGGAGGCCGAACTCCGCGACGGGCTCACGCCACAGCCCGACGGCTCCGATGCCGTGCCTGCCGCACCCCTCGGCAAGCTCCCGCACGCCCCACGACCGCACGGTCCACTGATTCACCGACAGCCGCTCGGCCGCGGCCCGCGGCCGCATCTTGCTGTTATCAACAGCCCAGCTCACGGCTTGCTCCACGGCGCCGACGGTACGCCGCTTCTTGCTGTTATCACCAGTTTGTCGATAGTGCTGGGGATTTGGCCCCGGATAGGGGCCAAATCCCCAGCGTTAACCCATCCGGATCCACCGTCGACCGGCTTCTTGCTGTTATCGTCGCAGCTCCGATAGCGCTGAAGGTTTGGCCGGTTATAGGCGGCCAAACTTTCAGCGTTGACGCAGGCGTGACCGCTTCTTGCTGTTATCGGCGGACCGGGGCAGGGGACGATCACTGGGGGATTCCGTACTGGGTGAGCAGCGCGCTCATCCGGCGGACGGAGAGGTCGGGGTCCGGCAGCAGGCCGGCGCTGTCCGCGAGGCGGAACACCTCGGCCAGGTGCGGCAGCGACCGCGCCGCCTGGGCGCCGCGGATCATGACGAACGCGTCCTGGTGCCCGGCCAGCCAGGACAGGAACGCCAGCCCGGTCTTGTAGTTGTAGGTCGGCGCCTCGAAGATCTTCCGGGACAGCGTCACGGTGGGCGCGAGGATCTCCTCGTAGCTCAGCATGTCGCCCTCGTCGAGGGCGTGCAGGGCCGTGGACGCCGCCGGCGCGATCGCGTCGAAGATCCCCAGCAGCGCGTGGCTGCCAGAGGCGATCAGCGACGGGTAGTTGAAGTCGTCGCCGGTGTAAAGCCGCACGCCCGCCGGGAGCGCGGTCCGCAGCGCGACCTCGTGCTGCGCGTCGAGCAGCGACACCTTCACGCCGTCGATCTTGGCGATGTTCTCCCTGATCAGCTGCAGCAGCGTCTCCGCGGCGCGCCAGATGTCAGGCGAGCCCCAGTAGCCGGCGAGCGCCGGGTCGAACATCTCCCCCAGCCAGTGCACGATGACCGGCCGGTCCGCCTGGCCGAGTACCGCCCCGTACACCTTGAGGTAGTCCTCGGGCCCGCGCGCGAGCGCGGCCAGCTCCCTGCTGGCCATGAGCACCACCCCGGCTTCGGTGGCGCGGATCGCGTGCAGCTGCTGGCTGTACGCCGTCACGATCGCGTCCAGGTCCGGCGCGCCGGGCGCGTGGTCGGTGCCGACGCCGGCCGCGACCAGTTCCGCCGGATCGCCGAAGTCCTTCGCCGCATCCGCGGACCGCTTCGCGAGCTCGCGGGCCGCGGTCCAGTCCAGCCCCATGTTCCGCTGCGCGGTGTCCATCGCCTCGGCGACCCGCAGCCCGTACGCCCACAGGTGCCTGCGCACCCGCAGCGTCGAGTCCCAGTCCACCGCGGGCTCCGGCGCCGCCGGGTCGCCCAGCGGATCGGCGACCACGTGCGCCGCCGCGTACACGACGCGCGACCGAGGCGGCCCCTCTGGGCGCGGCCAGCCGCGGGGCGGGGAGATCTGGTAAGGCTGCAGGGTCCCGTCGGCCGCGGGCAGAACGATCTTCATGAGCCCGCCACAGTAGTCGCCGGCACCTCGATGCGCCGCCCTTC
This sequence comes from Trebonia sp., assembly GCF_049794275.1. NCBI lineage: Bacteria > Bacillati > Actinomycetota > Actinomycetes > Streptosporangiales > Treboniaceae > Trebonia > Trebonia sp. The sequence goes on along the minus strand of NZ_JBARCR010000694.1, from coordinate 1,313 downwards.
CGCGGACGACAGCATCCCCAGCTCGGCGACCCGCACCCCGCGGGCGCCGGCGTGCAGGTCCTGCCGGAACGGCGCGTCTTCCACCACGTGCCTGACGAACATCTCCCATTGCAGGCGGAACGCGTTGCCAGGTTCGCCGTCCAGTGGAGCAGGCTGCCATTGATCGAGGAACCTGCTTACGTTCGGGATATCTGGATTCCAGACGGGACGCGGGGAGACGCCGCGGTGCTGCGCGACGCAGTCCCGCAATCCGGCCACCGCGCTGCCCTCGGTCCCGTCGACCTGGAACTCGAGCAGCTCGCCGCGGTGTACCCGCACGCACCACGAGGAGTTGAGCTGGGCGACGACGCCGCCGGCCAGCTCGAAGATCGCGTACGCGGCGTCGTCCGCGGTGGCGTCGTACCGCTCGCCGCGCTCGTCCCAGCGATCCGGGATGTGCGTGACCGCTCGCGCGGTGACCGCCTCGATCGGGCCGAACAGCCCCTCAAGCACGTACGTCCAGTGCGGAAACATGTCGAGCACGATGCCGCCGCCGTCCTCCTTGCGGTAGTTCCAGCTCGGGCGTTGCGACGTCCGCCAGTCACCTTCGAACACCCAGTACCCGAACTCGCCGCGGACCGACAGGATCCGGCCGAAGAAGCCGCCGTCGATCAGCGACCGCAGCGCGCGGATCCCCGGCAGGAATAGCTTGTCCTGCACCACCCCGTGCTTGACGCCGGCCCGGTCGGCCGCGTCCGCCAGGTCGGCGGCCTGCTCGCTGGTGGCCCCGGTCGGCTTCTCGACGTACACGTGCGCGCCGGCGTCGAGCGCCTTCATCACGGCCGGGTACCGCTGGCTGGTGACCTGGGCGTCGAAGTAGATCCCGCCCCCTTCCTTGATGCTGTCCAGGGCCTCGTCCAGGCTGGTGGTCCAGTCTTTGATGCCGTGCCGGCCCGCGATGTCGCGGAGCTTGGCCTCGCTGCGGCCGACCAGGACCGGCTCGAGCCGGACCCTGCGGCCGTCACCGAGCGGCACGCCGTCGTCGGCGTTGATCGCCAGCACCGACCGGACCAGATGCTGGTTGTAACCCATGCGCCCGGTGACGCCGTTCATGACGATCCTGACGACCTCGGTTGGTTCGCTGCCCATGATCAACACACTAAATGAGGCGATTTGGGCCGGCCAGCCGGGTGCGGGCCGGCGCCGAGCTGACGGGTCCGCGCCGCCGAACGTCCCTGTTCATCCCGAACGGGCCCGTGGTTCCTGCCCGGCCAGGCTGCTGCAGGCCGGGTCGGGCATTATTGGCGGATGCCACTGTTCGCGTTTGAGGGTCA
>NZ_JBARCR010000693.1:0-2764 GCF_049794275.1 Trebonia sp. | reverse complement strand
GCCGCGGAACCGCGGTCGGACGACGCCGCCGAGCTGTACCACCGCACGCGTGCCGAAGGCACCGCCGCTCTCCGCGCCGCCGGCATCGCGCACGCCAGCCGCGCGGAAATCGCGGAGGTCATCGGCGACCACGTTCGTATCGAACAGGTCGACGGCTCGCCCCGGTCGGGCGGCTCGTCCTGGCAGAGCCTCAGCCGGGGGACCGGGACGATCGAGGCCGACTTCCTCAACGGCGAGATCGTGCTGCTCGGCCGTGTGTACGGCGTGCCGACCCCAGTCAACGAGGCGCTGCAGCGGCTCGCCAACCGGGCCGCGGCGGAGCGCCGGGCGCCGGGCTTCATGTCGCCCGCGCAGGTGCTCACCGAGGCCGGCGTTCCGCACGCGTAGTGCGGCTTTTCCTCCCAAAACGCTGGTTCTGGTAGACGCGCGCTGCGTCGTAGGCAAGGCTTTGAGCCGGTAATCGGGGTCAGTGAAGGGTCTGGAGGCAGTCCGTGAGCACCGGCGACGGCGCGCGGGATGAGGAGCGGCCGGTGCTGGCGACGCCCTGGGGGGCGTACCGGAAGTGGACCATTATGCTCGCGGGCCTGGCCGTCGTGTTCGTGGTGCTCGTCGGCTATGACCTGATCTCCGGGGGAGTGCTGACCGGCGCGCCCGCGTCGCCCGCGACGTCGCCGAAGGCCACGGCGTCCTCGACACGGCCGACCGCTTCCGCCAGCTCGTCGCCTACCGCGTCTTCGTCGTCGCCGGCCGTGGCCACCGGTCCGGCGGTAACGCTGACCGTGGCGAACGCGACGGCGTTCGGACCCGATGGGACATCGGACGGCGACAACCCGGGGATGGCGTCTCGGGTGCTCCGCGGCGGCGGGGCGTGGGACAGCTCGTGGTACGCGACGGCTGAGTTCGGCCACATGCAGTCGGGCACCGGCATCCTGCTCGACATGGGCCACGCGGTCATGGTGAACAGCGTCGGGCTGGTGCTCGGCGCCGCGGCAGGCGCCGACGTCCAGGTTCGCCTCGGCGACGCTGCGGACTTGGACTCCATGTCGACGGCGGCGGACATGCCGGACGCCCGCGGCACGCTGCACTTGCCGCTGAGCTCCCCGGCGAGCGCGCGATACGTGCTGATCTGGTTCACCAGGCTTCCGGTGAAATCGCCAGGCAAATACCAAGTCAGCCTCTACAAGGCCACCGTAGACGGCCACGCATGAGCAACTGGCAACGCGTTGCCAATAGGTTAGGCTTCATGGAGTAACCAATCCATTTCGCTGAGTGGCTACCCGTGGAGATCGAACGCCTGGATGAGGCCGACGCCGTGGCCGTCGACCGCGAGCAGGCCGACGACCAGGGCGTCGCACCACCGGAAACCCGCGACCAGCAGGCATACCGCGCGGAATACCGGGCCACCGTCGAGGCCGCGTACACGTGGGATGCGGCCGCCCTGGAACTGCGCCAGGCCTGGGAAGCGCACGAGACGAAATGGCCGTCTCCAGAAGATGCCGACCGTGATGGCGACCGCTCCCTGAATCCAGAGGCGAACGCAGAAGTCGAACGCGGCTGCGGCCAGATCCGCGAGATCGCCGAGAACGTCATCACACCCGCGATGCGCGCCATCGAATCCGAAGACTCGGACCGCCACCTGATAGGCCTCGAACACTGTCTCAAAGGCATGGACAGGATCAAGGAGAAGATCGCGGACGCTGTGCGGTACAAGGGCCGTGCCCCCGAAGAAGCTCTCGAGACACTGAAAGACGTGGTGCGGTTCACGTTCTGCTACAGCGAAGAGCGCTATACCAGTGGCGTTATCGAAGACTGCCAACGTCTCCTGGACCGAGGGTTCCAGCCTTTCGATCGACTGAATTCATGGCAGGCGGAGCAGTACAAGGGAGTCAACAGCCGATGGCGAGACCCTGAGTCAGGACTGCTTTTCGAGGTACAGTTTCACACCCGAGCCAGCTTTGAAGCCAAGCAGCTGACGCACGCTGCTTACGAGCGGCTCCGCGATCCCGCCACATCCGACGTCGAGCGGGATGAACTCCAGGAATTTCAGCGCAAAGCCTCCGCCGAGATCCCGATCCCACCTAACGTGTCGGACATCGAAGACTATTCACCGGAGCAGCGTCGTGGCTGATCAGATCATGTACTACGCCGTCGTCGACGATTACAGCACTAGGGCAGAGCCTGCGGGTGTCCTCCGGCGCGTCAAGCACGATGGTGGCCAACGCGACGAGGCGTTTGGGCGCGACCTTGAGTGGGGGCACACCCCCATGCTCTATTCGTACGAGCGCGGAAACCGGGACAATCAGCTCTACCCGATCACCGAGGATGAAGCGATGCGGATCGTCGACCGCATCCGCAGCGAATCCGGCACATCCAGCTGATGCCACTCAGCTACACACCACCCCCGGAAAGCTGACGCGACGCGCGCACTCCCAGGACCGGCTGACCGCCGCGGCCACCGCGGAACCCAACCTCCCATGGCCAGTGCCCGCGGTTGTCGGCGTGCACCAGTTGCAGCGCCCGGATCTCAGGCCCGAAGATCTCCACGGCAATCGCCAAGTGCACCGTCGGCTCGGTCACCTCGACGATCTCGATCACCGGGCCACCGCGCAACGGAACCACTTCTCCAGGGTGCGGCGCCTCGGCGTGCAGCACGTGCGAGGCAACGTCGTCCAGCAGTCGCGCGGAACGGGCAGACGACAACCCGGTCACCAGCAACTCCGGTTTGCCATGCGCCGTCAGCCCCACCGTGTAGGCCCACGGCGAG
>NZ_JBARCR010000692.1:0-1578 GCF_049794275.1 Trebonia sp. | reverse complement strand
CGCCTGCTCCGGTGCCCCCGCCGCCAACGCCGGCCGCGAGCGCCGCGACGATCAGCGGCCGCAGCGCGGGCGGTGCGACGAGGTCACGCTCGCCGCCCGGCAGATCGGGGGGGCTGGCGAGGGCGGTAGAGAGCTGGGAATCTTCGGCAACGGCGGCGAGTAGTCCGGCGAGGCTCATCATGTCCCAAAGTCGCAGGTAATCAGGGCGCGGACAAATCCGGGCAGCCGGAAGCCCCCGGCGCGCCCCAGTCGGTGCCTATGTGCACGACGTCTATTACAAGTTTACGTCCCTGCGCCGGCTCCCACCGCGCGGACCGAATCCCGGCCGCAAAGCCGCGTCAGGAAACAGCGGGCTTTGAGTATCCGGTCAATTACTATTTGTCTCTATGACTACCGCTGGCCGTGATTCGCCTGGCACGGACGTGAAAACGAACGGGTTCTTCGCCGAGCCGCTGCACGACTACACGGTGCGCTGCCTCGGCGGGCCGGTCACCCTGCTGCAGGCCGGCTCCCTCGCTCCGCTGCGGGAACTCGGCATCGGTGAGCTCGCCGAGGACGGGTTCGAGATTTCGGTCACCGCCGTCGACGCCGACCATCCGCTGGCCAAGCGGGCGCTCGATGACGCAAGGACCGGATACGCCGACGTGATCGTTGGCGACCTGCGCACCGTCCCGATCGCGCAGCGTGCCTACGACATCGTCTACTGCGCGGGCCTGCTCGAGCGGGTCCAGCATGTCGAACTGGTGCTCGACCGGCTGGTCAGCGCGCTGAAGCCGGGCGGCCTGCTGCTGATCAGGACCAGGGACAGGTACACCGCCGCGGCCCTGCTCGACCGGCTGCTGCCGGGACCGGCGCGCAAGGCGCTGTGGTCCCGGCTGCACCCGGGCACTCCAGGGCCGTTCCCCACGGTCTACGAGAAGGCGGTCTGCGACGCGGGGATCGCCTCCTACACGCTGATGCGCGGGCTGGTCATCGCCGCGCGCGGGACGGATCGCACGCTGCCGTCGCAGCCAGTCCGGCTATCATCGGCGATGCGTGTCACCTACGCCGCTATCTCCAGGCTGACCCGGGGACGCTTCGGCGACAGCCACGATGAGCTGCTCTACGTGATCCGCAGGCCGCAGGACCAGTCCGCGCGCGTCGTCTAGCGACGCCCGGCGAGCGCAGCACGAAGACGGAGGCGCACGTGACGGTTGAACAGCTGCCGGCCGAGCTGGCCGGCTGGCCCGCGTGGACTCCGGGCGAGGCGCAGCTGGGTGAGCTTGAGCTGATCACTTCTGGCGCGTTCGCCCCGCTGGGCGGCTACCTGACTACCGCCGACCTGACCGCCGTCGCGGCGCGCGGAGAGCTAGCGGACGGCACGCCCTGGCCGGTGCCGGTCACCCTCACCGTCCCGGCCAGCGCCGTTCCCGCGGACGCGGACCACTTGGTACTGCAAGACGCGGAGGGGTCGCCGCTCGCCGTGGTCGAGATCTCTGAACGGGTCCCCCGCGGATCATCGGAACAGCCAGGCCCGATGCTGCGGCTCGCGGGCCCCGTCACGGCGCTGCGCGCCCCGGAACACGGGCCGTTCCGCGC
>NZ_JBARCR010000691.1:0-4712 GCF_049794275.1 Trebonia sp. | reverse complement strand
CGTCACGGCCCCGCGCCACGGACGCGGGCCCGGTCGCGCTGCTGCTGCTCGCGGCGATCGGCACGGTGGCCGCCTTCGTGCCCTCATGGGACACCTACACGCTGACCCAGGCCTCGACCGGGACCTCGCAGACCGTCACGGCGGGCAACGCGTTCGCCAGCCCGGCCCCGGTGATCGCGGGGAACGTCGCCGTCATCGTCGCGGTCGTCGTGGTGGCGCTGCTCGCCGCCTTGTGGCGTCCGGCACGCCAAGGCGCGGCACTGCTAGCTGGCGCGATACTGCCGCTGGCCGCGCAGGCGATATCCGCGCTTATCCAGGCGGGCGAGCCCGCGACGCCGGCGATGTTCGGCATCTCGCAAAGTCAGGCCGCCGGGCTGACGATCAGCTCCGGTCTCACGCCGATTTTCTGGGTTTACTGTGTGTTCGTTATATCGCTGCTCATATCGTGTGCGTGGATGCTGACCGCCCCGCAGTATCACGCAATGCCGGCCGGGCCGCTGCATCCTGCTCCCGGTCATGTCCCGCCGGCGCAAAGCGCCGCCCCCGGCGGAGCCGCCGATAGCGGAGCCGAAGCCGCCGATAGCGGAGCCGGAGCCGGCGATAGCGGAGCCGAAGCGCGTGATAACGGGGCCGGAGCGCGTGACAGCGGAGCCGGAACCGGCGATAACAAGGCCGGCGATGCCGGCGATAGCAACGGCGGCGAAGACCACGAGGAATCGACATACGCCTGAGCGCGTCACCCGGCGTTCCATCCTGCGGAACAAATAACGCCCCCCGGCTGCCTCGCCGGGGGGCGTTACGCTGAATGTGGTCGCGGGTCGCGGGGAAACTAGATATTTCTACGCACCGGTTACTTACCGGTCGCCGCCTGGTACTTGGCGACCAGGTCCGCTGGCACCCGGCCGCGGTCCTTAATGTCATAACCCTGCTCGCGCGCCCAGGTCCTGATCTCGGTGGTGTTGACCGCAGAGCCAGCCCCCCTGCTGGTCCTGCCTGCGGTGCGGCCAGCGCGACGGGCGCCGCCGCCCACCTTGCGGGCGTGGGTGACGTACTTGGCGATGGCGGAGCGCAGCTCCTCCGAGTGCTTCGCGTTGAGGTCGATCTCGTATTCCGTGCCGTCTAGCGCAAAGCGCACCGTGCCTTCCGCCGTCCCGCCGTCGATGTCGTCGATGAAGAGTGTCTGAATCTTCTGGGCCACTTGGATTTCCGCCTTTCGTGGTATCGACAGTCATCATAATCGATGACCGCAGTGTTACCGGCGCCGGACCCACCCCGTCCCAACGCACGACAGCAATTGCCGGAGGCCGCACCCGGGTTGCTGACGCTATTGTGCCGCGCATAGCAGACGCAATCTTATCTGACACGCCCCATTGCATGTGACATTCACGACCATCTGGGCGAGTCGCGCGGTGCCGCGATCGCTATGCGAGACCGGGGTTCACACATCACAACCCATAACGAGGACAACGGCTGGACCGTGTCAGTCGTTACCGCAAAGAGGTTAGATGTGTCCCGGATTACAGGTGGTACCCATCTCATCATGAGACAACCTCATCATGAGACAACCGCGCGCACTTGGCCGGTGTTCACCGTTTGGCCGTCGAGAGTTCCGGCATCGGCGGTGGAGGCGGCGCGAGCGCTCGCCTACCGTGCTGGCTAAATATTCGCATCGCAAGGATAGGCAGGGGTTTCCATGGCCTTTCGCACGGCTACGTCGCGTCGTGCCGGCGCGGGAAAATCCTCGGGACGCTCGCGGTGCTGCTCGCGGCGGCACTCGCGACGAGCCAGCCGGATCCGGTGCTAGCCGCTACGCCGGTCAGGGACGCTGCGCCGGTCGCGGGCGGCCTGCCTACCGTCGTCCGCTATGGCACCCCGGGATTTCCGAAAACCGCCGAATCCTGGCCGGCTAACCGCGGCAATCTCTTCGCCGGCGGCGCCGGCGGTACCGGGAAACTCGTTCAGCAGACGTCCGTCACACCGAATGCGCGCTACGACATCGCCGGCTGGCTTGGCGGCACCAGACCAGCACCGCGGAACTCACCGTTCAGTTCACGGGCACAAGCGGGCGAATTCTCGCTACGCCCGCGATCGGGCCGGCCGGGAAACAGGCGAAGCCGGTGCTCGATTACCGGCGGGCGGCCGGCACGGTTCCCGCGGGCGCGACGCGGGCCCGGGTGACGATCACGCTGACGACCACCCGCACCGACTGGAATGGCCCCGACGCGCCGCAGACCGGATATAACTACGCGACCGCCGCCGATATCAGCCTGACCCTTAACCGGTCGGCCCCGGCGCCGGCACCGCTGACGCCTCCAGCGGCCGACGTCTTTCTCTTCTACTTCGAAAACGAAAACTACAGCCAGGTCATCGGTAATACCAAGCAAGAGCCGTACCTGAACAGCCTCCGGGCCGTGGCGCCACGCTGACGAACTTCTACGCGGAAGAGCACCCGAGCGACGCCAGTTATCTCGCGCTCGCCGGCGGCAGCGCGTTCGGCGTCCCGCTCACCGATCCAGCAGAGGAGAATCCGCTATACACCATCGGCGCCGCGAACATCGGCGATCTCGTGACCGGCAGCGGCGAATCATGGAAGGCCTATCTGCAGAGCGCGAACGGCCCGTGATCGACACGAAAACCGGCCACGTCTACCCGCCGATCACGGTCGGCAGCTACCCGGTAGCCGCGGTCGTCACGGGCTGAACGACCCGCGTGCCATACCCTTGGGCCGCGTGACGACCTTTGGCGCGACATGCATTCCCCAGGTTCCCCCGGAACGGCTGCGCGAAGTCGCGCGCGCGGCGGAAGACGAGGGACTGGACGAGCTATGGCTCTGGGAGGACTGCTTCTGGGGCGGCGGGGTCGCGACCGCCGCGGCGGTGCTCGCCTGGACCGCGCGGCTGCGGGTGGGAATCGGCGTGCTCCCCGTTCCGCTCAGGAACGTGGCGCTCACCGCGATGGAGACCGCCACGCTGCACCGGCTGTTTCCCGGCCGCCTGACGGTCGGCGTCGGCCACGGCGTGCAGGACTGGATGGGCCAGGTGGGCGCGCGCCCCGAGTCGCCGGTCACGTTGCTGCGCGAGTACATCGAGGCGCTGCGCGCGCTGCTGCGCGGTGAGCAGGTGACCACCCACGGCCGCTACGTGCACCTGGACGACGTGCAGCTCGGCTGGCCGCCCGCCGCCGCGCCCGAGGTCCTCGCGGCGGCACGAGGCCCGCGCACCCTGCGGCTGAGCGGCGAGGTCGCGGACGGCAGCATCCTGGACCGGGTCACGACCCGCGAGGAGTTCAGGACCGCTCGCGAGTCCATCGACGCGGGCCGCGCCGCCGCGGGCCGCTCCGGCCCGCACCGCGTCATCCAGTACCTGGCGGCGGCCGACTCGGCCGACCCCGCCGCCATCGCGGAAACGATCCGCGCCTGGGCGGCGGCCGGCGCCGACACGATCGTCGTGCACCCAGCCGCCGCCGACCAGGACCCGATAGCCCACATCCGCTTCGCCGCCCAGGTCCGCCAGCTCCTGTGACACGGTCCTGGCCGGCTCGCGGGTCAGTAGTGGATCGGCCCGACGTTGCCGCCGCTCGCGGTGATCGCGTCGCCGTTGAGCGCGACGCTCTTCGGCGAGGCGAGGAACGCGACGACCGTCGCCACCTCCTCGGCGGTGACGAGCCGCCCGATACCGATGGAGGCGCCGATCCGGCGCTCGATTTCCGGCACTGACACCCCGGCGCGTTCGGCTCGCAGCGCGAGGGTCTGCGGGGTGTGTTCCGTCACGGTGACGCCAGGGTGCACCACGTTGACGTTGATGCCGTCCTTGCCCAGCTCGTCGGCGAGGTTCTTGGTCATGGCGGCGACGGCCACGTTGCGGACCGAGCCGGTGATCGCCCCGGTGGACCTGGCGGCCTGGCCGCTGATGTTGATGATCCGGCCCCAGCCGGCCGCCCGCATCAGCGGCACGACCTCGCGGATGCACCGCAGGTAGCCGAGCACCTTCACGTTGACCTGCTCGGAGAAGTCCGCGGCGTCGAACTTCTCGATGCCGGTCACGGCGCCGGTGTTCGGCCGGGCCGCGGCGTTGACCAGGATGTCCACGCCGCCGAGCCCCTCCGCGACGGCACGCACCGCCGCGCGCACCGACTCGTCGTCGCCGGTGTCGGCGCTGACCGCGAGCACCTGCCGCCCCGACGCGGCGGCGACCGTCTCCCGCGCCGCCTCGAGGGCCGCCTTGTCCCGCGCCAGCAGCGCGACATCCGCGCCCTCCGCCGCGAGCGCCTTGGCGACCGCCAGCCCGATCCCGCGGCTCCCGCCGGTCACAAGCGCGCGTTTCCCACTCAGCTCAAGATCCACTCGGCGATCTTCTCACGGCCGCTGATCGCGAAAACGCGCGCGGATACGTGACTTTGCGCACTTCCCGGCACCTTGTGCACCGCATGACCACTTGTGACCGCTCACCCCGCCCCGAATCTGGTCATTTCATGCACAAAGTCCACGCGAGTGAGTCGCGTGACTAGTGGGATCGCCTCTGCCGCGCTCGGCCGCCGGGAGGTAATACCTAGGACCACTTTGTAGACGTCGTGACCACATGTGACCGGTCACTCGACCCGCAAAGTGGTCACCACGTCTACAAAGCCAACGGAAGTGACTTATGTGACCAATGGGAGCCGCCCCCTGCCGCATTTGGCGCTTGGGGATCCACGCGCAGCGCCACTTTGCATAC
>NZ_JBARCR010000690.1:0-5216 GCF_049794275.1 Trebonia sp. | reverse complement strand
CCTGCTCGCCCCCCCGTACAACACCCCGTCGCTGCCGCTGGACATCGGCTACTCCGACTCCATCCCGGCCAGCATCCGCCGCGCCGTCCAGCTCCGCGACCGCGGCTGCGCCTGGCCACGGTGCGGGAGACCCGCCGCCTGGTGCGACGTGCACCACCTGCAGCACAAGAAAGTCGGCGGCAAAACCGCCGTGAGTGAGTGCGTGCTGCTGTGCCAGTTCCAGTGCGCCACGAGGCGCTGCTGTTCAAGTTCGGTTTTCCGGATGGGGGTGAGAGACCTCCGTTGCCCTGCTGTCGCAGCAGCGGGGTGAAGCTGAGGGCAGCCTGATCCGCGGGTCGGCGGGGAGGGCGGGAGCAGCCCTGACAAAGTCGTGTCGGCCTGGTACTGCCGGACGGGCCGGGCGCGGTGAGCGAGGCGGGAAGGTATACGCGAGGAACCGGTGCTGTTACGCCTCTTAATGCAAAACCAGCTCGAACCCGGTGGATGCGGGCTGGGATGCGGCGCGCACCCCGTGCCCTGCCTTGCCGGGCGGGCCGGGGGAACTCCTGTCCGGGTCTTGGAAGCCTGGGATGGGAGGCCACGGTGAAGGGCTGCGGCGTAGCCGTGGCGATGCCGCAGGGGTAGAGCCGGGTGCCTAACCTGCCGACCGGACAGCAGTGAACGTGGGAACCGCCCGCGACCGCTCCGTTCTGTCTTCCCCGCCAGGGAGGACAGGGGCGGATAGGCGCGGCGCCAGCCGAAGGCTGCGGGCGGGGCGGAGCCGCCGTAGTACTCAGGGGCCGGGAGAGCCGGCTGCACGGGGAAGGGCGGCAGCGTGTCAGTCAGTTACCAGGAGAAAGTGAGGCACTGCAATGCCCGAAGACGCGCCGGGGAATCCCGGCGCCCTGCCCGCAGGACCGGGCGGGGACTTCGCCGCCGAGGTGCAGGACCAGCCGGTCCCGCCGGGGAGGGTACGGGGGATGCAGGCCAGGCTGCACCGCTGGGCGGGAGAAGATCCCTCCCGCCGGTTCGGTGACCTGTTCAACCTCGTCTGCGACCCTGACTTCCTGGCAGAAGCGTGGATGCGCGTCAGGAGCAATAAGGGGTCGCGGACGCCCGGCACTGACGGGGTGACGATCACCCATGTCGAGTACCGGGCCGGGGGCGTGAGCGGCTTCCTGGCCGAGATCCGGGACCAGCTGAAGACCGGTACTTACCGGCCGTCGCCGGTCCGGCAGGTGATGATCCCGAAGAAGAACGGCAAGATGCGCAGACTCGGGATCCCCACCCTGGCCGACCGGGTGGTCCAGGCGTCGCTCAAGCTGGTCCTGGAACCCATCTTCGAGGCGGGCTTCCAGCCGTGCTCGTACGGGTTCCGGCCGGGCCGCCGCGCGCAGGACGCCATAGCCGAGATCCACTACCTGTCATCAGGGACCAGGAAATACCACTGGGTGCTGGAGGCCGACATCAGGGCGTGCTTCGACGAGATCGACCACACCGCCCTGATGGGCCGCCTTCGGGCAAGGATCAAGGACAAGAAAGCCTGCGCGCTGGTAAGGGCGTTCCTCAAGGCCGGGGTCATGACCTGCACCGGCAACCGCGAGGACTCCCTCACCGGCACCCCGCAAGGCGGGATACTCTCCCCGCTGCTGGCCAACATCGCCCTGTCGGCGCTGGACGAGCATTTCGCCGCCCAGTGGCAGGACGACCCGCGGCAGCGCAGCAGGCGCGCAGGAAAGGGCCTGGGCAACTGGCGGCTGATCCGCTACGCCGATGATTTCGTCATCATGGTCAGCGGAGAACGCCGCCACGCCGAGGCCCTGCGCGCCGAGGCAGCCGCCGTCCTGGCCCCGCTGGGGCTGCGGCTTGCGGAAGAGAAAACCCGCGTGGTCCACATCGACGAGGGCTTCGACTTCCTCGGCTTTACCATCCGCCGCAGGCGGAAAAGAGGAACACAGAAGCATTACGTCTACACCGTCCCGTCCAGGAAGGCCATCCAGGCTGTCAAGGACAAGGTCGCGGAGAAAACGTACAGGGCAACCCTGAACCAGGATCTCGCCGCGCTCCTCCAGAGCGTGAACAAGACCCTGGCCGGGTGGGCGAACTACTTCCGGCACGGCGTGTCCAAGAGGGTCTTCAGCACAGTCGATTTCCACGCATGGCACCGCATCATGCGCTGGCTGCGCCGCAAGCACCAAGGACGCAACGGGCTCGGAATGCCAGAACTCCGCCGCAGGTTCTGCCTGCCCGGAACATGGATATTCGCCGCCAGCAGAGTCAGGTTCACCGGCGCGTCAGCCGTACCGGTCAGACGCTACCGCTATCGCGGAGCCAAGATCCCGACCCCGTGGGCACCCCAGCCGGAACACGCCGCCGCAAGCGGCTAAACCCAGCGGCCAAGACACGCGGAAAGCCCGGTGCGTGGAGACACGCACGCCGGGTTTGGCGGGCAGTCCGGGGAAACCCACCGGGACCAATCCCGGCAGGGCGCCCCGGACTGACCCAACCCACGACATCTGCATCCACCGCCGCGGCTGGCGCCTCATCCTGCACCCCGACGGCACCACCACCGCCTACGGCCCGGAGGGCCAGGTCCTGCACAGCCACTCACCGCCCACCGCCCGCGCCGGGTAAACCCGTTTGTCGGTGCCCCTCTTTAGGGTGGGCGCATGGACACGCGACAGGTAGCCCAGCGGTGGGCAGACGTGTGGGAACGCGGCTGGCCCGCGCATGACGTCGCTGCCATCAGCGCGCTTTATGCCGAGGGCGCGTTCTGGCAGCAGCATCCGTTCCTCGACCCGGAGCCGGGCTATCTAGCCCGCGTGTTCGCGGAGGAGGAATCGGCGCAGTGCCGGTTCGGCGCGCCGCTTGTCGACGGTGATCAGGCGGCCGTGCCCTGGACCGCGCAGACCCGGCTGACCGATGGCGGCAGCGAAGACCTGGCCGGGGTGTCGGTGCTCCGGTTCGGAAGCGACGGGCTCGTGGTGGAGGAACGCGACTTCTGGAACCAGCGCTGACGCGGCTAGCGCACCTTCCGGGCCTTGACAACCCTGCGCTTGCGCAGTGAATCGAGCCATTCCTGACCGCTGAGCAGCCGCGTGGTCTTGGCCTCCTTGACCTCGCCCGCGGCCGCAACCGCCATCGCGACGCTCGCGGCGGTCACATCATCCGGTGCCTCATACACGATGAGCACGTCGTACTCGCCGAACGGAAAGCCAGCCACCAGGATCGTGGCTCCCACGTCCTCCAATGCCGGCCTGATCACTTCCACGGGGTTTTGCGGCTCGGTGAGCTGAGCCGCCATCGACTTCGCGGTATAGGAGGCCTGATACATGTACAGCGCCATCGAGATTCCCCTCGGCTGGGACCAGGCGACAAGATTTAAAGATCGTAGACCCGGCCCGGACGGCGGCACCAGCCTACGCTCGTGTAACGCCAGAATCGTCCAGCTGTGCGGCGGGACGAACAGCGGGTCATCGGGGGCTACACCTGCCTCGGCGGTCTCGGCGACGGTCAGCGAATCCGCCTCGACCGGGAACCGGTACGGCTCGTCCCCGACGTTCAGCAGCAGCAGGATCTGGCCGTCGTCGCCGCTGACGCGCAGCGCCATCGCGTCGTTGACCAGGTGCTCGGTGACCGTCCGGGCCCGGACCAGCCACGGGTGCCGGCGCCGGAAGCCGATCAGGCGCTGGTGCAGGCGGTAACACCACGATCCGTTCGGGATGAGATGAGACGGATCCGCCGGAAACGCCGGCCGGACCGCATCGTCGCCACCCTGCCGCTCCTCCTTCACGCCGCGGAACGCCTGCTCGTCGCCGTAGTACACGCTCGGCACGCCCGCCACGCAGAACAGCACCGCGAGCGCGTGCCCCACGTGCCGCTCGTCCTTCAGCATGCTTGCCAGCCGCGTCACGTCATGGTTCCCGACGAAGGTCTGCGGCAGCTCCGCGTCGAGGAAGCCGTTATGCCGCCCGAGCGCGTGGTCCAGCTCGAACAGGTTCCGGTCGTTGAGCGAGGACCAGATCGCTTTCCACAGCTCGTACTGGGTGATCGAGTCGAGCCCGCTCTCGGCCGCGTAGGCGGCGTAGTCGCCGTGGATCATCTCGCCGAGGAACCACGCGGAAGGGAACGACTCCCGCACCGCTGGCAGCGCCTTGGCCCAGAACGTCGGCGGCACCGCGTACGCGGCGTCCAGCCGCCAGCCGCCCGCGCCCCGGCCGAGCCAGTACTTCATCACCTCGATCACGTAGCCGAGCACGGCGGGCTCCTCGTGATCCAGCTTCACTAGCTGGTCATGGCCCTCGAAAATCACATAGCCGCCGTCGGGCCCGCGGGAGAACCAGCGCGCCGCCGGAGTCCCCGCGCCACCGTTGACCGCCGCCTGGAACGCCGGGAACCCGCGGCCCACGTGGTTGAACACCCCGTCGAGGATCACCCGCATGCCGCGCAGGCCGGCGGCGGCGACCAGCGCGTCGAAGTCGCCCTCGTCGCCGAGCCGAGTGTCGATGGTGAAGTGGTCGGTCGTGTCGTAGCCGTGTGTTTCCGACGCGAAGACCGGGCCGAGCAGCAGCCCGTTACAGCCGAGCTCGATCGCATAATCCAGCCAGGCCTCCAGCTGCCGCAGCCGGTGCCTGACCGGCTCGTTCGCGGGCAGCGCAGACCGCTCCGCGCCGGTGAAGCCAAGCGGGTACACGTGCCACAGCACGGCGTGATCTGCCCAGGACTCCACGCGCATACGGTAGCCGCTTCCAAGCCGCCCGGCGATCCGGTCGCCGGGGGCGGGTGGGCTAGTGTCGGGCTGTGCTGGATGAGCCGGGCGATCCGTTCGGAACCGCGGAGCTGCGCGGCCGGGTGCTTGACGCCTGGGCGGCCTCGGCCGCCCGGTTCCGCGAGGACGCGAACGCCGAGGAAGACTACGCGCTCGGCGGGTACCGGGACCGG
Source organism: Trebonia sp. (assembly GCF_049794275.1). Lineage (NCBI taxonomy): Bacteria > Bacillati > Actinomycetota > Actinomycetes > Streptosporangiales > Treboniaceae > Trebonia > Trebonia sp. Next base: position 296 of record NZ_JBARCR010000690.1, on the reverse strand, counting down.
GTCGTAGTGGAGCTGGCGCAGAACGCGGCAGACGCCGCGGCGCGCGCGGGTGTCCCTGGCCGGCTGCGGCTGACGCTCAGGGACGGGACGCTGACCGCGGCGAACACGGGGGCGGCGCTGGACGCCGCTGGTGTGGAGGCGCTGTCCACGCTGCGTGCCTCGAGCAAGCGGGGACCAGATGCGGCAGGGGAAACGGTGGGCCGGTTCGGCGTGGGATTCGCCGCGGTGGTCGCGGTGAGCGACGCGCCGCGCATCCGGTCGCTGACCGGCACCGTCGGCTGGTCGCGGGACCGGAC
>NZ_JBARCR010000689.1:0-1620 GCF_049794275.1 Trebonia sp. | reverse complement strand
GCAGTGGGCGGCGCCGCGAGGTCCGCGGCCCGCCACAGCACCTTGCCGTCCTCGGTGCGGGGGTCGGGGTCGGCCCCGCCCTGCGCCGCCAGGGCCTGCGCAGCCAGCCAGTCACGGCGGAAGACGGAGCGGTGGCCGTCCGGGTCGAACGTCACCACGATCTCGGTGTCATGCTGCGCGGTGACAGTCGCGACGAGGCCGTTCGGGATATCTGTTATCTTCAGCAGCCGCTGACCGGTCACCGGGTCCCGGCAGTCCGGGCACGGGCAGTTGTGCCGCAGCCAGACCGCCGGGAAACCCGGTGTCACTGCTGGCGGCGGGCGACGAGCACCGGGGTGGGGGGCAATCCGACCTGGACCGAGGTGCCCGGGGGGATCGCGAGGGCGGCGGCCGACGCCAAGTCGACCCGGACCTCCGTGTCCCCCGACAGCAGGACCGCGACGCGGGTGATCGCGCCGAGGAAGGTGCGGCCGCTGACGATGCCGTTGCCGCCCTCGGCGGCCGCGACGGTCAGCCCCTCCGGGCGGACCAGCACGTCGACACGGCCGGACGTGAGGTTGTCTTCAATGGCGGGGCTGCCCGCCCCCCCATTGCCGATCACGGCGCACGAGGTGCCGAGGACCGTGACCGTGCCGGGGCCGGCCAGCTCGCCGGGCAGCCGGTTCATGGTGCCGACGAACTCGGCGACGAACGCGGTGGCCGGCCGGGAGTACAGCTCGGACGGGTCCGCGACCTGCTCCAGCCTGCCGTCGCGCATGACGCCGACCCGGTCGGCCATGGACAGCGCCTCTTCCTGGTCGTGGGTGACGAAGATCGTCGTGGTGCCGAGCCGCTGCTGCAGGGTGCGGATCTGCTCCCGCAGCTGCAGCCGGACCTTGGCGTCGAGCGCGGACAGCGGCTCGTCGAGCAGCAGCACGTGCGGCTCGATCGCCAGCGCCCGCGCGAGCGCGACACGCTGCTGCTGGCCGCCGGACAGCTGGTGCGGATACTGGCCCGCCTGCGCGGACAGGCCGACCATGTCGAGCAGCTCGGCAGCCCTGCGGCGGCGCTGCGGGGCGGCGGCCTTCCGCATGCGCAGCCCGAAGCCGACGTTGTCCAGTGCGCTCATGTTCGGGAAGAGGCTGTAGCTCTGGAACACCATGCCCATGTCCCGCCGCGCGGCAGGCACCCCGGACACGTCCTTGCCGTTCACCAGCACCTCGCCGGAGTCGGCGAACTCGAACCCGGCGACGATCCGCAGCGCGGTCGTCTTGCCGCACCCGGACGGGCCGAGCAGGGCGACGAGCTCGCCAGGGGCGATGTCGAGCGACATGCCATCGAGGGCCTTGGTCGCGCCGAACGCCCTGGTCAGGTTCCGCAGCGACACGGGCGTGCCTTCAGGGGGACCGCGGGCCGCGGCGGGCGGCGCGTAGGCCCCGGCCGCGGTACCGGTCTCGTTGGCCTTGGCTGTCATCAGTTTCCTATCGTCTGTTGGGGAGCCACGGTGAAGAGCGTCACCTCGCCGCCGCCGGTGCGGCGGGACTGGCGGGTGGCGATGACCGTGATCAGCATCAGGAAGACCCAGGTCACGAACAGCGCGAAGATCGAGGCGGCGACCGAGATCTGCGCGTTCTCCTGATC
>NZ_JBARCR010000688.1:0-8058 GCF_049794275.1 Trebonia sp. | reverse complement strand
GTGCCGGCCAGCCCGCAGTGGAGCGTGCTGACCGGGCCGGCCGGCGAGCACCGGGTGAGCTACCGGCCTGCCCGCGGCGCTCCCGCCGGGGTGACCGTTGACGACCTGCCGGGTGTCGTGCCGCTGTCGTGCGCGCCGTCCCTGGTTGTCATGGAGGTCGACGGCATGGTCCGGCGGTGGCGCGTGGCCCGCTACCCCGGTCCCGGCGGCGTCAGCCTTCTGGAGGTCGACGGCGACGCCGGCGCCGTGACGTTCACCGAGGCCGGCCGGTTCCTTGAACCCGGCCACGCCGCCGACTCCGGATCCCTGCGGGCACCCCTGCCCGGCACGGTCGTCGCCGTGCGCGTCGCCGTCGGCGACCAGGTCAGCGCCGACCAGGAGCTGCTGGTGATCGAGGCCATGAAGATGCAGCACGTCGTCCGTGCCGACCGGGCCGGGCGGGTGGCGGCACTGCCCGTCACGGCCGGCGCCGCGGTCGAGGTCGGTGCGGTGCTGGCCGTCCTCGCCGACGACCAACCCCAGGAGGTGTCATCGTGAGCTTCACCGAGTCCGCGGAACGGCAGGCGCTGCGCGAATCCGTCCGGCAGGTGGCACGGAAATTCGGGGTCGAGTACGCCGTCGAGCACGCTCGCCGCGGCCAGCCGATGACCGAGCTGTGGCAGGCCCTGGGGGCCGCCGGGTTCCTCGGGGTGAACCTGCCCGCGGAGTACGGCGGCGGCGGCGCCGGAATCTACGAGCTTTCTCTCGTGCTCGAGGAGGTCAGCGCCGAGGGCGCGCCGCTCATCATGATGGTGGTCTCCCCGGCCATCGTGGGAACCGTGCTCGCCAGGTACGGAACGCCGGAGCAACGGACGCGATGGCTGCCGGGCATCGCTGACGGCAGCACCGTCGTCGCCTTCGGCATCACCGAGCCAGACGCCGGGAGCAACTCGCACAACATCACGACGATCGCGCGCCAGGACGGCTCCGACTGGATCCTCACCGGCCGCAAAACGTTCGTGACCGGGGTCCCCAACGCGGATGCCGTGCTCATTGTCGCCCGCGTTCAGCACGCCAGAACCGGGCGGCTCCGGCCGGCCATGTTCCTGCTGCCGCGCGAGACCCCCGGATTCAGCTACTACCCGATCGAGATGGACATCGTCGAGACCGAGCGGCAGTGCCAGCTCTTCATCGATGACGTGCGGCTTCCCGCCGAGGCGCTGGTTGGCGGCCACGACGCGCCGTTGGAAGCCCTCTTCGCCGGCCTCAACCCGGAGCGCATCATGGGGGCTGCCACCGCCGCGGGCACCGGCCGCTTCGCGATCAACAAGGCGCGGCGCTACCTTCAGGAACGCAACGTCTGGGGCGTCCCCATCGGCGCCCACCAGGGCCTGGCCCACCCCCTCGCGCAGTGCCACATCGAGGTTGAGCTCAGCCGCCTCATGCTCGCCAAGGCAGCCACCTTGTATGACGAAGGCGACGACAAGGCGGCTGGCGAGGCCGCCAACATGGCCAAGTACGCGGCCGCGGAGGCCAGCATCCGCGCCCTGGACCAGGCCATCCAGTGCCACGGCGGCAACGGGCTCGCGGCCGACTACGGCCTCGCCATGCTTCTCGGCGCGGCGCGCATCGCCCGGGTCGCACCCGTCAGCCGGGAGATGATCCTGAACTTCGTCGCCCAGCATTCGCTCGGCCTCCCCAAGTCATACTGAGGCGGGGAGGCATATGTCCGGGATCGTGCACAGCGTGTCCGGCGACCGCATCGTGACCATCACGCTCGACTCGCCCGCCAACAGGAACGCGCTGTCGCGCCGGCTCGTCGCGCAGCTGCGGGACGCGCTCGCCGCCGCGGCGGCAGCCGGTACCGACGGCACCGTGCACGCCGTGCTGCTCACGCACACGGGAACCACGTTCTGCAGCGGCGCCGCGCTCGACGAGATGCGCGACGGTGATCCCGCGGACGGGACGCGGGCCATGCTGGCCCTGTTCCGGCAGCTGCTCACCCTGCCGATCCCGGTCGTCGCCCGGGTAGACGGCGCTGCCCGGGCGGGCGGCCTCGGCGTGCTCGGTGCGTGCGATGTCGTGCTCGCCTCGGCCCGCTCGACGTTCGCCTTCACCGAGGCGCGGCTCGGCCTGGCCCCCGCCCTGATCTCTTTGCCGCTGCGCCCGCTGCTCACCGCACGGGCCGCCGCGCGGTACTTCCTCACCGGCGAGACGTTCGGCGCGGCGGTGGCCGCGCAGATCGGGCTCGTCACCGCGGCCGGGGACGACGTGGACGCCCTCGCCTCGGACGTGCTCGACGGCCTGCGCCGCGCCGATCCCCAAGGCCTGCGCGAGACCAAGCCGCTCACCACCGGCGACCGGCTGCGCGCCATCGACGAGGAGGGGGCCGCCATGGGACAACTGTCCGCGCGGCTGTTCGCGTCCGACGTCGCGCGGTCGCACTTCTCCGCCTTCCTCGATCAGACGCACCGGAAAGGCCAGCGATGACGCCCTCCCCTGCTCCCGCCGCCACCCTGCTGCGCGACCGGCTCGATCACTGGGCAAGCACGCGCCCCGACGACACCGCCATCACTTTCGGCACACAGACCTTCACCTGGGGGCAGTGGCGGCAGCGGATCCTGCGGCTGGCCGGTGCCCTGCGCGACGCCGGGGTGCGCCCCGGCGACCGGCTGACCGTGCTGGACCTCAACCACCTCGCCACCGTCGAGCTCACACTGGCGGCGTCCGCCCTCGGTGCCGCCACCGTGCCCGCGAACTTCCGGCTGAGCCCCGACCAGATCCGCTACATTCTCGAGGATTCGCGGCCCGTGATCCTCTTCCAGGGGGCGCAGCTCGCCGACGTCGCGGCCGCCGCCGACGCGGACAGCCTGGTTCCGCGGCGGGTGGTGATCGGCGGGGACAGCGACGAGTACGAGCCGTTCCTCGCGGCCGGGCAGCCCGACGAAGGCAGCAGCAGCGTCGACCCGGACGACGTCTGTCTCGTGATGTACACCTCCGGGACCACCGGCCGACCGAAGGGCGCCCAGCTCACCCACCGCGGCGTGATCGCGCACAGCGGGGCGTGCTGCGCGACGATGTCGATCGGGCCGGACACGGTCAGCCTCGTCGCGATGCCGCTGTTTCACGTGGGCGGCTCGTGCTACGCCCAGGTCGGCATTCACGGCGGCGCGCGCACGATCTTGCTGCGAGAACCCGCGCCGGACGCGCTTTTCGGCGCGATCGCCAGCGGGGCGACCCACACCTTCATCGTCCCGACCGTCATCCACGGGGTGCTCACCGCCGGGGGGCAGGCGATCACCGCGTTCGGCGCCTTGAAGTCGATCTCTTACGGGGCCGCGCCGATGCCGCTGCCGATGCTGCGGCAGGCGCTCGACGCCTGGCCGCAGACTGACCTCGTCCAGGTCTACGGGATGACCGAGCTCTCCGGTGTGGCCACCTTGCTCACCGCCGAGGCGCACCGGGACGCCGCCCACCCCGAGCGGCTTGCCTCCGGCGGGCTGCCCTTGCCTGGCGTCGAGGCCCGCGTCGTCGATCCCGTGACGCTCGAGGATGTCAAGCCCGGCGAGAGGGGCGAGATCTGGTTTCGCTCGGCCCAGGCCATGCGCGGGTACCTCAACCGGCCGGAGGCCACCGCGGGGACGAAGACCGCCGATGGCTGGATCCGCTCCGGCGATATCGGCCGCGCCGACGACGCCGGCTTCATCTACGTCCTGGACCGGGTCAAGGACATGATCATCACCGGCGGCGAGAACGTCTACGGCCCCGAGGTCGAGAACGTGCTCAACGCCTGCCCGGGCGTCAGCGAGGGCGTGATCATCGGGATCCCCGACGACCGCTGGGGCGAGTCCGTCAAGGCCGTCGTTGTCCCCGCTCCTGGGGCGGAGTTGTCCGCCCCCGACGTCATCGCCTTCTGCCGCGCCCGGCTGGCCCACTTCCAGGCCCCGGCTTCGGTCGACTTCGTCGAAGTCCTGCCGCGCAGCGCGACGGGCAAGGTGCTCAAACGCGCCTTGCGCGAGCCTTACTGGGCCGGCCGCGAACGGGCCATCTGACCATCGACGGTCAAGAGTCGGCCCACATCGGCAGCGCATCCGGCGGCAGCGGCACGGTGAACGCGTTCAGCAGGAACGAAACGAGTGTGTAGTACCCGCACAGCGACACCAGCTCCACCATCCCGGCGTCGCCGAGAAGCCGGTGCGCCGCATCGTACGTCTCCTGGTCCAGGCGGCCGGCGTCACCGAGCTGGCGGGCGACCGTGTAGACGGCCCGTTCATCGTCGGCTTCGAACGGCGGGTCCTCGCCGCGCCCGATCGCGTCCACCACCGCGCCGGCGACGCCGTGCTCGCGCGCCATCGGCGCGTGCGCCCACCACTCGAACTCCGCCCGCCACCGCGCGCCGATCGTGATGATGGCGACCTCGGACAGCCGCCGCTCGATCGACGTGCCGAACCGCAGCGTCGCGCCGAGTGCGGACAGCCGCCGCCCGGCGTCAGGCGCCGTGACGAACGCGTTGAACGGCCCGGCCAAGGCGCCGTCGGCGGTGAGGACCTGATCGCCCCGGCCAATGACGATGCTGTCCCACAGCTGCTGGCCCTCGGGGCCCAGCTCATCGCGCCGCACATAGGGAATCCGGGACATGGGAGCTCGCTGTGTCACCGCTGCACGACCTTCTCGCCGATCGGGTGCCTGGTCACCCGGAACCGTTGTGCGCTCAGGTATCCCGGGACCCGCAGGATCTCGTGAACGTGCCGGCTCGAATACCACTCATTGAACTCGTCCTCCATGCCGGGCACCGGGTTGCTATAGACCAGCTGGATTTTGCGCACGATGAGTTCCCTTCTGATGAGGTGGAGGCGGCCGGTGATTCCCTTTCGGCCGAACGCGGCTTGATCACCACCGTAACGTGCGAACTGGAGCAAGTGACATCTAGCCAGGCGGACGGAGCAGCGAACCGATGAGCGACATAACGACTGACAGTGCGGGGCGGGTGACCGTCACCCTTATCGGCGCGGTAGCCGACGTCCGCCTGAACCGGCCCGAGAAGCGCAACGCGCTCGATCCAGCGATGTTCGAGGCGCTCGTGGTAACAGGCGAGCGCCTGAAGTCCCAGCCGGGGGTGCGCGCGGTCGTGTTGTCCGGTGCGGGACCCGACTTCTGCGCCGGGCTGGACTTCGCCTCCTTCCAGGCGATGCGTGCGGGGATGAGGCTGTCCGCGACCGCGCAGCTCCCGTCCGCCGACGGGCCGGCGAAGGCGACAGGCCAGCGCGCGGCCTACGTCTGGGCCGAGGTCCCCGTCCCGGTGATCGCGGCGCTGCGCGGCAACACGCTGGGCGGCGGCCTGCAGATCGCGCTCGGGGCGGACATCCGGATCGTCACGCCCGATGCCCGGCTGTCGGTGTTCGAGGTGGCGTGGGGCCTGATCCCGGACATGACCGGTACCCAGCTGCTGCCCGAACTGGTTGGCCGGGACGTCGCCAAGGAACTCACCTATACCGCACGGATCGTCAGCGGCGAGGAGGCCGTGCGCATCGGGCTGGCGACGCGCACCGACCCCGATCCGCTCGCCGCGGCTCTCGCCATGGCGAAGGAGATCGCCGGGCGCAGCCCGCACGCCATCCGGGCGGCGAAGCGGCTGCTCAATCTCGCCGGGCGGACCGACCTGGCGTCAGGGTTCGCGGCAGAGCAGGAGGAGATCCGCGCACTGATCGGCAGCCCGAACCAGGTGGAAGCCGTCACGGCACGCCTGGAAAAGCGCGACCCCAGCTTCGACGAGATCTGATGACCCGAAACCGCGGCCGGGCGCGTCCAAGCCAGTCCGTAGCGACCCGTAGCCGACCTCCCGTAAGCGCATGGAGAAAGGCCGTCCGCATCGGGCTCGCGACACGCACCGACCGCGTCCGCTCACCGCGCGGTTATGGTCAGCCATTTCCATGATCACGAAAATTCGTGGCTGCCATAGCGACCAAAACTCTTCGTGATCATGGACGGGACACTTGCCGTCACGAACCGCGAGTCGCCTATCGGACTAGCGGTGTGGCCCACAGGTGCGAATCTATTGGCGCTGTGGGCCACACCGCCCCAGGCGGGCAAGGAGAGCGTTGCTGGTTTCGGCGAAAACGGATAGAGCGGCAGTGCCGTCGGCTGGCTGGCGGTGCTGGATGTCAATGTCTAGAGACGTGCTTGCCGTCGGTCAGCACCGACAGCACGGCCACGGCTGATCGGCAGTCAGCCGGGTACGTTCGGGATAATTGCCTTGAATAAGCGCCGGAGGGATGACCTGTGACCGAAACCGGTGCGACCAGCGCGCCCGCGCTCGCTGAGATCGCCGACATCGGCCGCGACACCGTACGAGGCGGCTACTCGCGTCACCTCTTCGATGAGGCCGACCGGCAGCTTCGTGAGTGGTTCGTCGCGCGCGCAGCCGGGATCGGCCTGGACGTTGACCATGACCGTAACGGCAACATCTGGGCGTGGTGGGGGCCGCCCGGCCCTGGCGCGCTCGTTACCGGCAGCCACCTGGATTCGGTGCCTGGCGGCGGCGCCTTCGACGGTCCGCTGGGCGTGGTCAGCGCGCTCGACGCGGTCCAGCGGCTCATGGTCAGCGGCTTCCGGCCATCCCGTCCGGTAGCCGTCGTGGTGTTCGCCGAGGAGGAGGGCTCGCGCTTCGGCGTCGCCTGCCTCGGCTCGAAGCTGCTGTCGGGCGGACTCGCTGCCGGCACGGCGCTGGCGCTGACCGATGCCTCGGGATGCACGCTGGCCGAGGTGATGGCGGCAGCCGGACTCGACCCGGCCCGGGCCGGCCGCGACGATGCGCTGCTGTCTCGCATCGGCCTGTTCCTCGAGCTGCACGTCGAGCAAGGCCGTGGGCTGATCGACCTCGGCGTCCCCGTCGGCGTGGCCTCCAGTGTCCTCGGCCACGGCCGCTGGCGGCTCCGCTTCGCCGGTCAGGGAAACCACGCCGGCACCACCCTCATGTCCGACCGGCGCGACCCCATGGTTGCCGCGGGCGCGACGATCGCGCAGATCGCGGACCTGGCGCGGGCCCGGGCCGGTGCCCGCGCCACTGTCGGCCGCGTCGATGCCGCCCCTGGCGGTACTAACGTCATCGCGAGCCGCGTTGACGTGTGGCTGGACAGCCGCGCCGAGGAGGACGAGGTCACCCGCGCGCTCGTCGCTGAGATTGGCGCGACCGCCGCGGCACACGCTGCCGCGCAGGGATGCACGGCCGAACTGACCGAGCAGTCGTGGTCCGGCACCGTGCACTTTCCCGACGGCCCGCGGATGGCCATCCGCGAGGCACTGGGCGGCGTTCCCGCCCTGCCGACCGGCGCCGGCCACGATGCCGCCGTGCTCGCGGCAGCGGTGCCTACCGCCATGCTCTACGTTCGCAACCCCACGGGCATATCGCATGCGCCTGAAGAGTTCGCCAGCGCCGAGGACTGCGCCGCTGGCGTTGACGCGCTGGAAACCGCGCTGAGAAGCCTGGCAGGCCGGTCATGACAGGGCTGAGGCCTGGCTACCGGGCCAGGGCGCCCATCGGGTCCCAGGCGGGCAGCACGATCGGCTCGGCGTCCAGGGCGCCTTGCAGGCCGGCCGGAAGCGCGCTCTTGCGGGCGGCGATCTCGAAGACGTACTGGCCGAACCAGGAGTCGTTCATCGTGTAGAAGCCGTCCTTGCCGCGGTCGGAGCCCCAGCTGTTCTCCACGCGCCAGCGCCGGGTCACGCCGTCCAGCACATCGACCCCGGTGAAGAGCATCGCGTGCGTCATCGCGGTCTCGTGGTAGGCCAGGCGGGCGGCCTTGTCGAGGCCGAACGCGGTGTCGTAGACAGCTGGCAGGTCGTAGAGCTCGGCGTCCCAGAACGCGTAGTCGTTGCTCATCATCTTGCCGACGTCGCAGCCGAACCAGACCGGCTCACCGCCCTGGATCGTGGCCGCGGCGACATCCTTGATGACCTGCATGTCGACGTTGAGGTAGATGACCGGCGGGCCGCCGATGACGTTGCCGAGGTACTCAACGGTGAAGGTCCGGCCGATCGGGCTGGACGGGCGGGGGTCGTTGACCAGGCAGACGTAGTCGC
>NZ_JBARCR010000687.1:0-1612 GCF_049794275.1 Trebonia sp. | reverse complement strand
GCGCCAGCGTGCCGTCGAAGTCGGTGGCGATCAGCGCGCGGGCCGGATCGGCCAGGATGGCGTCAAGGCCGGCCTGGCCCTCGGCCGTGGCCGCCCGCGGCAAGGGCTCCGGCACAGAGGTCACCGCTGACTGGTACCCGGCTGCGGCGAGCGCATGCGCTGCCGGCGGGCGCGCTGCGCGCGCAGCCGCTTGACGAGAACCGGGTCGAACTTGAGCGCGTCAGGGCTGTCGATCAGCTCGTTGAGCAGCTGGTAGTACCTGGTCGCCGAGATGCCGAGTACCTCGACGATCGCCTGTTCCTTGGCGCCCGCGGTGCGCCAGGTGCCACGTTCGAAGGCGAGCAGCCGCATGTCACGCTCGGACAAGGCCGACATGCGCCGCTCCCTTCAGTAGGCTCGCGGGGCGTGGCTCCGTTTCACTGTCTCACGTTCCTGACCGACTACGGCCTGGAAGACGCATTCGTGGCAGCCTGCCACGGGGTCGTCCTCCAGATCGCGCCAAAGACCCGCATCATCGACATTACACACCTTGTGCCCCCGGGTGACATACGACGCGGCGCGGCCGTTCTCGCGCAGACCGTCGGATACCTCCCGCCGGCTGTGCACGTCGCGGTCGTGGACCCTGGCGTCGGCACCGCGCGGCGCGGCGTCGCGATCGCCGCGGGGGATTCCGTGTTCGTCGGGCCGGACAACGGCCTGCTGTCCTGGGCGGTAGCCGAGGCGGGCGGCGCCATCGAGGCGGTCAGCCTCACCAACAGGGCGCTGTGGCTGGACTCCGCGACGGCGACCTTCCACGGCCGGGACATCTTCATGCCGGTGGCGGCCCATCTGGCGGCCGGCGTCCCGCTCGCCCAGGCGGGCGGCCGGCTCGACGTGGCCAGCCTCGTCACGCTGCCCAGGCCGGCAAGCCGGATCACCGGGGGCCGCATTGACGCGGAGGTGCTCACCGTCGACAGGTTCGGCAACGCGCAGCTGTCCGTCACCGGACCTGAGGCGGCGCGGGCCGGACTCGCCCCCGGGACGACGGCCACGCTCGCGTGGGACTCCCGCGAGCTGACCGTCCCGTTCGGCTCGACGTTCGGGGACGTCGCGGCCGGCGAACTCGTCTGCTTCCAGGACAGCGCGGGGTACGTCGCGATCGCGGTCAACGGGGGCAACGCCGCCCAGCGGCTCGGGCTGCACCCCGAAACGCTGGTGACGCTCACCGTCACGAAATAGTTAGCGTGCCGCGTTCCGTTCCTGTCGGGCGCATGACACCATAAGGGCCTGAATTCTTAACATATAGCCCCTTCGCCCCGGTTCTGGAGGGAAGGACGTGACCGAAGTGTCTCGTCTGCTCCGCGGCACGCTACCGGTGCTGGTGGCACTCGCCGTCGCGACGGGTTTCGTGCTGCCCGCGAACGCGGCGCCGCTTGCCCGCGCGCCGCGGACGTCCGCCCCGGACCTGGCCAGCCAGTGGTGGCTGACCAGCCTGCACGTGCAGCAGGCCTGGCGGGCCGCGTCCCCGAAGGGCGCGGGCGTGATCGTCGCGGTGCTGTCCACCGGGGTCAGCGCCAGCCAGCAGGACCTCTCAGGCGCCGTGCTGACCGGCCCGGATTACGCCGCCTCAGGC
>NZ_JBARCR010000686.1:0-3289 GCF_049794275.1 Trebonia sp. | reverse complement strand
AGCAGCTGTCCGCCGCCGACTTCCCGGTGCCGGCCGAGCCTGTCGAGCGGCTCCGGGTGCCGAACTCGTTCAGCGAGCGCTCGCCCAAGCACCGCCGGGACCTCGTCTCCTCGATGCGCAGCAAGCTGGCTGGCAAGTCTTTCGATCATCCAGAACGAGCCCGTGGTGGCTCCCGTGCCGACCCCGACTCCGACTCGGCCCGCGGCGACATCGGGGAGCTGCGCCGCGCGCTGCGCAGGCACCCGTGCCACGGCTGCCCCGACCGGGAGCAGCACGCGCGGGTCGCAGAACGCTACTTCCGCCTGCAGAAGGAGGCCGCCGACGTCGAGCGGCAGATCGGCGGCCGGTCGCACGTGATCGCGCGCACGTTCGGCAAGGTCTGCGCCGTGCTGGACGAGCTCGGCTACCTCGACGGCGACTCGGTCACCGCCGACGGCAGGCGGCTGCAGCGGCTGTATTCCGAGCTCGACCTGCTAGCGGCCGAGTGCCTGCGGCGCGGCTTCTGGGAGGGCCTGAACCCGGCCGAGCTGGCGGCCTGCGTCTCCGTGCTGTCGTACGAGTCCAGGCAGGCGAACGACGAAGGCCCGGCGCGGCTGCCCAAGGGCCCGGTCGGCGACGTGCTGTCCGCGATGAACCGTACCTGGGCGGACCTCGACCAGCTGGAAAAGCGCAGCGGCCTGTCGTTCCTGCGCGAGCCGGACGCGGGCTTCGTGTGGGCGGCGTTCCGCTGGGCCCGCGGCGCCAAGCTCGAAGACGTCCTCGACTCGGTCCCCGGCCTCACCCCCGGCGACTTCGTCCGCTCGGTCAAGCAGCTCATAGACCTCCTGGACCAGATAGCCGCCGCGGCCCAGAACTCCCCGCCCCCGCGGACCCACCCGAACGGCACCCGCCCGGAGACCGAACCCCCGAAGACCGAACCCCCGGAGACCGAATCCCCGGAGACCGGGCACCCAGAGACCGCCGAGCCTCAATCCGACGTGGCCCCCCGGGACCGCGACGTGGCGGCGACCGCCCACGCGGCCATCGACGCCCTCCGCCGCGGCGTAGTCGCCTACACCTCCCTGACGGACTAACCACCACCCCGCGCCTCCCGGCCTATTGGCGGTGTGGCCCACAACGCCAATAGATCCGCACCGGTGGCCCACACCGCCAATGCGCAATCCCCTCGGCAAGCGGCGTTCCGATCCCTTTGGTCACATCAGCCCCCTGCGCTGACTTTGCATACGGCGTGACCACTTGTGACCGGTCACCCGACCCAGATAGTGGTCACCCCGGCTGCAAAGTGAACATCAGATGCAGGTGTGACGAACGCCGGGCGGCCCAGCGCAGCGGCATCGAGGCAACCACATCGATGGGGTCTATGAGTAATCCGTCAGCTGGCATTAGTGGCTATGTGAGGGCCGCCGCTACGGTGGAACTAGGGAAGTAATCCGCCCGGGAGGTGTCATGTCCCAGCTAGCCACCGAAGTCGTAGGTACCTGTCCCGCGTCCCTCGCCGCTGCCATCCGGCGCGAGGTATGGACGGGCGGCTCGTGGGAGGACACCGCTCACCGGGTCGCCGCCGCGCTGCGCCGCCGGCTGCCGGGCCCCGACCTGCTGACTCCCGAGCAGCTTTCCGGCGACCCCGCGGGCTATCAGACCCACCTGGTGCACGCCGAGGAGGACGGCTCGTTCTCCGTCGTGGTCATGGTGTTGCGGCCGGGCCAGGCGACCCCGATCCATGACCACCTGACCTGGTGCGTCACCGCGGTCTTGCAGGGCGCCGAATACGAGGAGATCTTCGCCCTCCGTGGCGGCCGCCTTGAGGTGGTCGCGCGCAACCAGAACCAGGTCGGCACGGTCGGCGGGTTCGCCCCGCCAGGCGACATCCACCAGGTCCGCAACGGCGGCGCAGGCATCGCGGTCTCGATGAACGTCTACGGCACCGACATCACCCGCGTCGGCTCCAGCGTCCGCCGCGTCTACGACCTCCCAGTCCGCTAAACCCGCTCAACCCGCTCAACCCGCCAAGCCAGCAGGAAAACGCCCTGGAGGCACGTCCCTCCGGGGCGCTTCGGCATGCCACGACCGGCCCCGCAGGAATAAGACTTGCGTTAACGATCGTTAGCGATATATCGTTGAGACATCAAGACGATACAACGAACGATCGAAAGAGGTGAGCGCCATGCATGAAGAGCACAGGCGCGATATGCGAGACGAAGGCTGGGGACCGCCGTCCCGGCCGGGCCGCCCCGAGTGGGGGCCGCGATCCGGGCGAGGCCCGGGTCGACGCGGCGGAGAACGTGGTGAATGGAGCGAGCGCCCGGAACACGGCGAGCGCGGCCGGGGCGGTCCTGGCGGCCGCCGCTGGGCCCGGGCTGAGTCGGGGCCGGGGCCGTTCGGGCCCATGGGTCCGATGGGACCGATGTTCGGCAGGCACCCCTTCGGGCGCGGACCGCGCGCCCGGCGCGGGGATGTCCGGGCGGCGATCCTCGACCTGCTGGCCGAGGGCGGTACCTGGAACGGTTACCAGATCATCCAGGAGATCGCGGGGCGCACCGACGGTGTGTGGCGGCCGAGCGCGGGGTCGGTGTACCCGGCACTGCAGCAGCTTGAGGACGAGGGCCTGATCGCCCCCCAGGGCACGGGCCGTCGCCGCGTCTTCACCCTGACCGACAAGGGCAGGACCTACGTCGAGGCGCACGCCGATGAGCTGCGCTCCTCGTGGGACGCGGCCGCCGGCATGACGGACGACGACGCCATCGAGTTCAGGAACCTGATCCGCCAGGTCATGATGGCCGTCATGGAGGTGCGGCGGGCGGGCTCGGCCGAGCAGGTCGCCCAGGCGCGGGCGGTGCTCGCGCAGGCCCGCAAGTCCCTCTACCTGATCCTGGCCGAGGACGAGCCCGCCACGGCGGACGCCGAGTCGCCAGACACCGCACCGTCAGACACCGTGGCGGACGACGCGCCGGCAGGTGACACTCCCGAGGCCGGGCAGTGACCGAGCCCGTCGTCCGGGTCACCGACCTGGTGAAGCGCTACGGAGAGCTTGAGGCGGTCCGGGGCATCAACTTCGAGGTTCAGCCGGGTGAGACTTTTGGCTTCCTCGGCCCGAACGGCGCGGGCAAGTCAACCACCATCAAGATCCTGTGCACCCTCGCGAACCCCACCTCGGGGTCCGCGAGGGTGGCCGGGTACGACGTGCTACGGCAGCGGGACACGGTCAGGCGCAACATCGGCCTGGTGTTCCAGGACCCGACGCTCGACAGCTACCTCACCGGCGAGCAGAACCTGCGGTTCCACGCCGACT
>NZ_JBARCR010000685.1:0-4096 GCF_049794275.1 Trebonia sp. | reverse complement strand
CGGGAAGCCGCGCGGCTGGGTCCAGGCGGACAGCCTGGGCGGCCACGCGGGCGACACTCCGCTGAGCCAGGTGCCCGCCGAGCCGTTCGGGCACACGTTCACGGTGGGCACCGACTCGCTGCGGGCGGCGCTCGACGCGGCCGTGCTGTCGCCCGCCGGGCAGGCCGTCGGCGTGGACGACAACGGCCAGGCGGTCGGCGTGGCGACGTTCGACCAGCTGCGGGCCGCGATCCAGGTCGCGGAAAAAGCCGCGGACGAGGACGCGGCTGATAACAGCAAGGAGCGCGTGCCCAGCCAGCCGGGACCCCAGGGCGCTCAATCCGGGGCACAGCCATGATCTGGTCCTGGATCCCCCAGAACTGGTCGCTCATCTGGCAACTGACCTGGGAGAACGCCAAGCTGGGCGTGCTGTCGGCGCTGTACGGGCTGATTATCTCCCTGCCGCTCGGGATCATCGCCGCGCGCTGGCGCTGGTTCTACCCGCCGACGCTGGCCGTCGTCAACGTGGTCTACGCGGTCCCGTCGCTGGCGCTGTGGATCGCGCTCATCCCCGCCTTCGGGCTCACCGACACGACGGTCATCATCGGGCTGACCGCCTTCTCGCTGTGTGTCATCCTGCCGAACGTCGTCGAAGGGCTGCGCGCGGTTCCGGCCCCCGTCAGGCAAGCGGCGACCGCGATGGGATACGGCGCGACGCGCCGCCTGGTGATGGTGGAACTGCCGCTGGCGACGCCGGTGATCATCGGCGGCCTGCGGGTCGGCGTGGTGGCGAGCATCAGCCTGGCCAGCCTCGGCCAGCTGATCGGCGTGTCCAGCCTCGGCTACCTGTTCATCGACGGGCTGCAGCGCTCCTTCCCGACCGAGATCTACGTGGGCCTGGTGTGCGTCATCGTGCTCGCGGTCATCTGCGACCTGCTGCTCGTCGGGGTCAGGAGAGTGCTCACGCCGTGGCAGCCCCGGCGGCAGGTGGCACTGGCCCAGTGGCCTGGTCTGCAGCGGGTGGCGCTGAGGAGGGGGGCCGCGTGAGCTTCTTCAGCTACGCCTGGGACTGGGTGACCACGTCCGCCCACTGGCAGGGGTCCGACAGCATCCCGCAGCAGCTCCTCGCCCACCTCGGCTACACCGTCCTGCCGCTGCTGATCGCGGCGCTGATCGGGATCCCGCTCGGGGTCGCGATCGGGCACACCGGCCGCGGCGCGGTGCTCGTGGTGAACCTGGCCAACGCCTGGCGCGCCATCCCCACCCTCGGGCTGCTGATCCTGCTGGCCGTCTACCTCGGCTTCAGCATCCTCACCTGGCTGATTCCGCTGGTCGTGCTGGCCATCCCGCCGATTATCATCAACGCCTACGAGGGCGTGGCGGGCGTCGATCCCGATGTGAAGGACGCGGCCAAGGGCATGGGCATGACGCCCTGGCAGCAGGTGACGCGCGTGGAGATCCCGATCGCGCTGCCGCTGCTGCTTGTCGGCCTGCGCACGGCGACGATCTTCGTCGTGGCCACCGCCACGATCGCCGCGTACATCGGCCTCGGCGGCCTCGGCCGCTTCATCATCGACGGTCTCGCGAGTAACGACTACGGTCCGGTGGCCGGCGGCGCGCTTCTCGTCGTGCTGCTCGCCGTCCTCGTGCTGGCGCTTTTCGCCGTGCTCAACAGGCTGGTAGTCCCAGTCGGCCTGCGCAAACAGGCCGAGCTCGGCAGAACTGAATAGGGAAACCCCATCCGAAAGGAAAACCATATGCGCACCAGGACCGCCACTGGCGGGATAGCCGCCATCGCGGCTATCACCCTCGCGGCCGTGGCCGCGTGCTCGAGCAGCGCAAGCTCGTCAAGCAGCAGCAGCGCGAGCGCGAGTGCGAGCAGCTCCAACCCGCTGTCCTCGGGAGGCAGCTCGACGTCCGTCGTCGTCGGCTCGGCGAACTTCCCGGAGAACGAACTGCTCGCCACGGTCTACGCCCAGGCGCTGCAAGCCAAGGGCATCAAGGCCACGACCAAGCTCAACATCGGCGCCCGTGAGGTGTACTACCCGCAGGTCGAGAAGGGCACGATCTCGATCATCCCCGAATACAACGGCACCCTCCTCACGGTCGAGGTCGACAAGACGTCGACCGCGAAGACCACCGCGGAAGTCGACGCCGCGCTGGCCGCGAAGCTGCCGTCCACGCTCCAGGTGCTCAACTCGGCCCCTGCGCAGGACAGCGACTCGATCACCGTGACCCAGGCGACCGCGAACAAGTACCACCTGAAGTCGATCGCCGACCTGAAGCCGTACGCGGCGAACATGGCGCTCGGCGCGCCGCCCGAGTTCAAGACCCGCACCGACGGCATCGCCGGCCTGAAGGCGACCTACGGGCTCACCTTCAAGAGCTTCGTCCCGCTCGACGAGTCGGGCCCGCTGACGCTCGCCGCCCTGCAAGACGGCAAGGTGCAGGCGGCCGACGTCTTCACGACCACCCCCCAGATCGTCACCGACAAGCTGGTCTCGCTCGCGGACCCGAAGTTCAACTTCGCCGCGCAGAACGTGATCCCGCTCGTCTACAAGCCGGCGATGAACGCCACGATCATCAACACCCTCAACGCGGTCGACGCCAAGCTGACCACGGAGGCCCTGCTGCAGATGGACAACGCGGTCATCACGGAGCACGCGAACTACTCCACCGTCGCGGCCGGCTTCCTGCAGGCGGAAGGGCTGAGCTGACCGGAGTCGCCACGGGCCCGTTCCGGATAATGAATTGAAGTTTTTCTAGATACAGGCAGTTACCGTTGAGGGTGGAGCAATTCGCGCCATCCCTCAACGGTGGCTTGCCCCGCGGCATTTACCGAGAAGGCCCGCGCCGGGCCCGGCGCCGTTTCCTGAGTCCCGCGTCGACGACCACCACGGCGGCGATCACGGCCGCCTCGATCCAGGCGGTGTTCCACAGCACGGCCAGATTCACGGGCTCGAGCAGGTCGCCGAGCTGGATGGGCGGTATTCCGGACGTGCCGCCGCTGTTCAGCTCAACCCCGGGGAGCACCTTCACGCCCCGGGGCACGGCCGTGGCCGGCTGGCCCCGGACGACGAACCGGTGCGGGCCGGTGCCTCCTTGACCCCCGAAGCTGCCGGGCGCGAAGTGATGCCAGGCCACTCCGATGAGCACGACCACCGCCACAACCGCCGTCACTGCGGCCAGCTGCCGCAGGAACCTCACCGCGGCCGCCTGGCGAACACCCGGCGGGCGACGCCGGCGATCCACCTCCAGCGCAGCGCCACGTGGACCGGGACAAGGCCGAGTGTCACCTCCGCCGTGAGCGTGTGCGCCCGGTCCCAGAACGGATCGTCGAGCGCAAGGCTGATGCGGAGTTCTGGCAGCGCGACCCGCGAGATCAGGATGCCGGACGCCACGCACAGGGTCATGGCGAACAGCAGCGCGAGGTTGACGAGCCAGATCAGCTTGTCGGGGCCGCGCGGGCGCAGCAGCCGTCCCGTCGTCCGCACGACCCAGTCCCAGTGCAGCGTGATGTGCAGCAGCAGGGCGACCCCGAGCGCGATGCCGAGCCACTCGTGGATCACGACTCCGGTGAAGCCGTAGCTGTAGGCGACCGTGTACCCGACGAGGATGGCGGCGTCGAACCAGAAGTCCAGCCGGGTCCGCGCCGCGACCCGTCTCAGGGGCAGAGACTCGCTCACGACGGGCACGTTATGGTGTCCAGCTCTCGCGGTCGGTGCGAGGATCGCGTGAGTTCCGTGTGATTGTTCGGAACGTCCTCGGCTTGCTCCGGGACGTTCCGGCTATCTCCGTCTAGGCGGAAGCCGCCCGCGGTGGCGCCTCGCCGGCCGCCGCGCACCTGGCCGCGACGCGCTCCAGGTCCACGCCGAGCGCGGCGGCCAGCGCGACCACGGTGAAGAACGCGGGGGTTGCGATGCGCCCCGTCTCGATCTTGCGCAGGGTCTCCACCGGAACGCCCGATTCCGCCGCCACATCGGCCATGCTGCGCGTGCCGCGCGCCTGGCGGAGGATGGCGCCGAGTCGCTCGCCGCGGGCGCGTTCCGCGGGACTCAGCGGGGGCCGGACCATACTGTGATTGTAATACCGGTATAGTTATCCCGGAGACGGAAAG
>NZ_JBARCR010000684.1:0-1593 GCF_049794275.1 Trebonia sp. | reverse complement strand
CTGCTGCGCCGCTCGATCCGCAACCTGCGGCTGCTGGCGGGCGGCCAGCGCGGCGGCGGGGCGCCGACGGGCGCCGGCTTCATGCACGAGCTGACCTCGGTCGCGATCGAGGCGATGGGCGAGCAGTTCCCCGAGCTGCACGCGGACGCCGCGCACATCCACGCGGTCGTCGACGCGGAAGACGCGGCGTTCGCGAGCACGCTGCGCACCGGCACCGCGATCTTCGATGTGACGGTGGAGGAGGCGCGCCGCAAGAAGTCGTCCGTGCTGTCCGGCGAGCAGGCGTTCCAGCTGCACGACACTTACGGCTTCCCGATCGACCTGACCCTGGAGATGGCGGCGGAGCAGGGCCTCTCCGTGGACGAGGACGGGTTCCGCCGGCTGATGGACGAGCAGCGCGCGCGGGCCAAGAAGGACGCGACGGAGAAGAAGACCGGCAACGCCGACATCTCGGTGTACGCGTCGCTGCTCGAGCAGGCGGGCAAGGTCACGTTCACCGGGTACGACCTGATCGCGGGCGAGGCGACCGTGGTCGGGCTGCTGTCCGGCGGGGTGCCGGTGACGGCGGCGGTGCAGGGCGACGGTGTCGCCGTGGTGCTGGACCGCACACCGTTCTACGCTGAGGGCGGCGGCCAGCTCGCCGACCAGGGCGTGATCAGGACCGACGGCCCGAGCGGCCCGGCCGAGATCGAAGTCACGGACGTGCAGGCGCCGCTGCCCGGCCTGATCGTGCACCGCGGCGTGGTCCGCTTCGGTGAGGTGACCGTGGGCTCGCCGGCGCACGCGGAGATCGAGATCGAACGGCGCCGGGCGACCTCCCGCTCGCACACCGCCACCCACCTGGTGCACCGCGCGCTGCGCGGCGCGCTCGGCGAGTCGGCGGCACAGGCCGGGTCGGAGAACGCGCCTGGCCGGCTGCGGTTCGACTTCACCGCGACGGGCGCGGTACCGGTGTCGGTGCTGCGCGAGGTGGAGGACGAGGTCAACAGGGTCCTCATCAACGACCTGACGGTGCGCGCGTTCCACACCTCGCTCGACGAGGCGCGCTCGATGGGCGCGCTCGCCCTGTTCGGCGAGAAGTACGGCAGTGAGGTCCGCATCGTCGAGGTCGGCGAGTACTCCCGCGAGCTGTGCGGCGGCACCCACGTGGCTCGCTCCGGGCAGCTTGGCCTGGTCAAGCTGCTCGGCGAGTCGTCCATCGGGTCCGGCGTGCGGCGGATCGAGGCGCTGGTCGGCATCGATGCGTTCCGCTTCCTCGCCCGCGAGAGCGTGCTGGTCAACCAGCTCACCGAGCAGCTGAAGGCGCGCCCTGAGGAACTGCCCGAGCGCATCTCCGGCGTGGTCAGCAGGCTGCGCGAGGCGGAGCGCGAGCTGAACAGGCTCCGCTCGGCGGCGCTGCTGGAGTCCGCGGGCGACATCGCCGCGGCGGCGGAAGACATCGGCGGCGTGGCGTTCGTAGCGCACCAGGTGCCGGACGGCACCGACGCCGACGCGCTCCGCAGGCTCGCGCTGGACGTGCGGGGCAGGGTCCCGGCCCAGCGGCCCGCTGTGGTGATGATCACTGGCGTGCCCGCGGACCGGCCGGTCGTGGTG
>NZ_JBARCR010000683.1:0-4602 GCF_049794275.1 Trebonia sp. | reverse complement strand
CTCGATGACGGGCAGGCGGGCGACAACGTAGGCCTGCTGCTCCGCGGCATCAAGCGCGAGGAGGTGGAGCGCGGCCAGGTCGTCATCAAGCCGGGCACCAACACCCCGCACACCGAGTTCGAGGGCCAGGTCTACATCCTGTCCAAGGACGAGGGCGGCCGGCACACGCCGTTCTTCAACAACTACCGGCCTCAGTTCTACTTCCGCACCACGGACGTAACCGGCGTGGTGAACCTGCCCGAGGGCACGGAGATGGTAATGCCGGGTGACCGCACCGACATGGTGGTGGTGCTCATCCAGCCGATCGCCATGGAAGAGGGACTGCGGTTCGCGATCCGGGAAGGCGGCCGTACCGTCGGCGCCGGCCGGGTCACCAAGATTATGCAGTAGGCCGTGTTGCGGCGGCCGGGCCGCTCTGGTCCGGCCGCCGCAACATGTGTCACCCCAGTAGGACGTAAACAGCGGCTTAGAGGAAGTAAGGAACCGAGGCCATAATGGCGGGACAGAAGATCCGCATCCGGCTCAAGGCATATGACCACGAGATCATCGACAGTTCGGCGCGGAAGATCGTCGACACGGTGACCCGTACCGGCGCGCGCGTCGCCGGTCCCGTGCCGCTGCCTACCGAGAAGAACGTGTACTGCGTCATCCGCTCCCCGCACAAGTACAAGGACTCGCGCGAGCACTTCGAGATGCGGACACACAAGCGGCTTATCGACATCATCGACCCGACGCCGAAGACTGTCGACTCGCTGATGCGGCTCGACCTTCCGGCTGGCGTCTATATCGAGATCAAGCTCTGAGGACTCACTGATCATGGCAATGACAGGGATCCTGGGCACCAAGCTTGGCATGACCCAGGTCTTCGACGAAACCGGACAGGTGGTACCTGTCACGGTGGTGCAGGCTGGCCCGTGCGTGGTCACGGCCGTCCGCACGCCGGACAAGGACAAGTACTCCGCTGTCCAGATCGGGTTCGGGGAGATCAACCCCCGCAAGGTCACCAAGCCGGTGGCCGGCCTGTTCGAGAAGGCCGGGGTGACGCCACGCCGGTACATCGCGGAGATCCGCACAGAGAACGCGTCCGAGTACACGCTGGGCCAGGAGCTCACCGCCGGGCTGTTCGAGGCTGGCCAGCGAGTCGACGTGACCGGCAAGTCCAAGGGCAAGGGCACCGCCGGCGTCATGAAGCGGCATGGCTTCAAAGGCCTGTCGGCCTCACATGGCACCCAGCGCAAGCACCGCTCGCCAGGATCGATCGGCGCGTGCGCCACGCCTGGCCGGGTCTTCAAGGGCGTGCGGATGGCGGGCCGGATGGGCGCCGAGCGGACCACCGTGCAGAGCCTGACCGTACACGCCGTGGACAGTGACAAGAACCTGCTGCTGATCAAGGGCGCGGTGCCCGGTCCGCGCGGCGGGCTTGTCATGGTGCGCTCCGCGGTGCGAGAGGGGACCTGATGACTAGCGTCAACGTCGTCTCGCCTGCGAGCGACGAGACCACCACCGTCGAACTGCCCGACGCCATCTTCGCGGCGAAGATCAATGTGCCGCTGATGCACCAGGTCGTGGTCGCGCAGCGTGCGGCCGCCCGGCAGGGCACGGCCGCGACGAAGACTCGCGGCATGGTCAGCGGCGGCGGCAGGAAGCCGTACCGGCAGAAGGGCACCGGCCGGGCCCGGCAGGGCTCGACCCGGGCGCCGCAGTTCACCGGCGGTGGCGTCGCCCATGGCCCGCAGCCGCGGGACTACAGCCAGCGGACGCCGAAGAAGATGAAGGCGGCCGCACTGCGCGGCGCGCTGTCCGACCGGGCGGCCAGCGACCGGATCTTCGTGGTGACGAACTTCGTCGAGGGCGACATGCCGCGGACGAAGGACGCGCTCGCCGTGCTGGCCCAGGTCACCGACGGCGCCTCCAGGAACATCCTCGTTGTCGTTCAGAGCGACGACGAGCTCACCTGGAAGTCGCTGCGCAACGTCCCCGCCGTGCACCTGCTCGCCGAGGACCAGCTCAACACCTACGACGTGCTCGTCAGCGACTACGTGGTCTTTACCGAGGCCGCGCTGCGCACGTTCGTGGAAAGGGGCGAGAAGTGAGCAGGATCTACAACCCCCGCGACATCCTGCTGCGCCCGGTGGTGTCGGAGAAGAGCTACGGCCTTCTCGACGAGGGCAAGTACACGTTCATCGTCGCGCCGCACGCCAACAAGACGCAGATCCGGCAGGCGGTCGAGGAAGTGTTCCGGGTCCGGGTGACCGGCGTGAACACGCTGAACCGGCAGGGCAAGCGCAGGCGGACCCGGCAGGGCTGGGGCAAGCGCGCGGACACCAAGCGGGCGATCGTGACCCTGGTCGAGGGTGACCGGATCGACATCTTCGGCGGACCGGTTAGTTAAGGAGAAGCAGGTGGCAATCCGTAAGTACAAGCCGACCACCCCTGGCCGGCGCGGCGCCAGCGGCTCCGACTTCTCCGAGATCACCCGGAGCGAGCCGGAGAAGTCGCTGGTTCGCCCGCTGCACAGCAAGGGCGGCCGGAACGTGCATGGGCGGGTCACCGTCCGGCACCAGGGCGGCGGCCACAAGCGTGCCTACCGGCTGATCGACTTCCGCCGGCACGACAAGGACGGCGTCCCGGCCAAGGTCGCGCACATCGAGTACGACCCGAACCGGACCGCGCGCATCGCGCTGCTGCACTACGTGGACGGCGAGAAGCGCTACATCCTGGCGCCGCAGGGCCTGCACCAGGGCGACCGGGTCGAGAACGGGCCTGGCGCCGACATCAAGCCGGGCAACGCGCTGCCGCTGCGGTCGATCCCGACCGGCACGGTCGTGCACGCCATCGAACTCCGTCCGGGCGGCGGCGCGAAGATCGCGCGGTCGGCCGGGGCCGGCGTCCAGCTCCTCGCCAAGGAGGCCGGCTACGCGCAGCTGCGCATGCCGTCCGGCGAGATCCGGCGGGTCAGCGTGGAGTGCCGCGCGACCGTCGGTGAGGTCGGCAACGCCGAGCAGGGGAATATCAAGCTCGGCAAGGCCGGCCGTAACCGCTGGAAGGGCAAGCGGCCGTCGGTGCGTGGCGTGGCCATGAACCCGGTCGACCACCCGCTCGGCGGCGGCGAGGGCAAGAGCTCTGGCGGCCGCCACCCAGTGAGCCCGTGGGGCAAGCCCGAGGGCCGCACCCGGCGGGCGCACAAGCCCAGTGACCGGCTGATCACCCGCCGCCGTGGCCGCGGCAAGAACAAGCGGTAGGAGCAAGCGTTCATGCCTCGTAGCCTTAAGAAGGGGCCCTTCGTCGACGACCACCTGATGAAGAAGGTGGACACGCAGAACGACAAGGGCACCAAGACCGTAATCAAGACGTGGTCCCGGCGCTCCATGATCGTCCCGGCGATGCTCGGGCACACGATCGCGGTGCACGACGGCCGCAAGCACATCCCCGTGTTCATCACGGAATCGATGGTGGGGCACAAGCTCGGCGAGTTTGCGCCCACGCGGACATTCCGCAGCCATGTCAAGGACGACCGGCGTAGCCGGCGATAAGCCTGAGAGGGAACGCACGATGGAAGCCAGGGCTAAGGCGCGGTACGTACGCGTCACGCCACGGAAGGCCCGCCGCGTGGTGGACCTGATCCGCGGGCTGCCCGCCGAGGAAGCGCAGGCGGTTTTGCAGTTCTCCCCGCAGGGCGCCAGCGACCCGGTAGGCAAGGTACTCGCCAGCGCGATCGCCAACGCGGACCACGGCGGCGGCCGCGACCGGGGCATGCTCTGGGTGCGGCGGGCTTGGGTCGACGAGGGGCCGACGCTGAAGCGCTTCCGGCCGCGCGCGCAGGGCCGCGGTTACCGGATCAACAAGCGGACGAGCCACATCACGGTCATCGTCTCCGACGACAGCGAGGGAGGGAACCACTAGTGGGACAGAAGGTTAACCCGCACGGGTTCCGCCTGGGTATCACTACCGACTTCAAGAGCCGCTGGTACGCGGAGAAGAAGTACAAGGACTACGTCCAGGAAGACGTGGCCATCCGGCGCATGCTGCAGCGCGGCATGGAGCGGGCCGGCATCTCCAAGGTGGAGATCGAGCGGACCACCGACCGGGTCCGGGTGGACATCCACACCGCACGGCCTGGCATCGTCATCGGCCGCCGCGGTGCGGAGGCTGACCGGATCCGCGGCGACCTGGAGAAGCTCACCGGCAAGCAGATCCAGCTGAACATCCTCGAGGTGAAGAACCCCGAGGTGGACGCTCAGCTGGTGGCGCAGGGCGTGGCCGAGCAGTTGTCCAGCCGTGTCTCCTTCCGTCGTGCGATGCGCAAAGCGATGCAGAGCGCGATGAAGGGCGGCGCCAAGGGCATCCGGGTGCAGTGCTCCGGCCGCCTCGGCGGTGCCGAGATGTCGCGGTCGGAGTTCTACCGCGAGGGCCGGGTGCCGCTGCACACGCTGCGCGCCGACATCGACTACGGGTTCTACGAGGCGCGGACGACCTTCGGCCGGATCGGCGTCAAGGTCTGGATCTACAAGGGTGACGCCGCCCCGACGAGGGCGGGCCGTGAGGCTCAGCAGGCCGCACTCCGGGCGGCCGGCGCGCGCGCCGGAGCCGGTGGCCGTGAGC
>NZ_JBARCR010000682.1:0-1576 GCF_049794275.1 Trebonia sp. | reverse complement strand
CAGCCGGTCGCCCGGCGGCCGGGGAGACAGCAGCAGCACCGCGATCGTGCCGGCCGCCGAGGCCAGCCACCAGCCGGCGAGCCGGCTCGGGATCATCGACGCGTCCCCGGCGGAGACCACCGGCAGCACATACGCGAACATGGCGGCCGTGGAGCCGGAGGCGGCGTTCGGGCCCGCGATCCCGGCGAAGAAGATCGCGAACGCCACCGGTACCGTGACGACCACGGCGAGCCAGGTGGTGCCGCTGACCAGCGTGCCGATGATCAGCGCTAGGCTCCCGGTGATCGCGAGGCCGGTGTGCGCGATGAGCTTGTCTTTTCTCGTGCCGCCGAACCCGGCGATGACCAGCGTCGCGAAGCCGCCGAACGTGGCGAACAGCGCCATCTGCGGATCGCCGATGACCTTGTCGGTCAGCGCGAACAACGACGGCACGACGACGGTGGCCCGCACGGCACGAAGGGCTGCGGGGACCGACCAGACAGGTTTCCACCAGGGCTGCGCCACTCTTCCGCATCCTACGGACCCGCTGCCCGGGGAGGCTACCCCGTTAACAGCCTGGTTACGGGCCCAGCAGCGCGGTGACCGCCGCGCGCAGCGGCGCCATGCGGGTTTGCGCGGCCGCCCGGGCGGTGCTCAGATCGTCGCCAGGCGGCTCGGTCACCTCCAGGTAGGCCTTGATCTTGGGCTCGGTGCCGCTGGGGCGGATGACGACCCGGCTGCCGCCGGCGAGTGCGAAGCGGAGCACGTCAGACGGCGGCAGGCCAGTGCCGTTGTCCGCGGCCGCGAAGTCGGTGACCGTTTCCACCGCGGCGCCGCCGAGATCCGCAGGGGGAGCGGCCCTGATCCGGCGCATCACGTCCTCCGGGTCGTCGATCCGGGGCGCCAGCTGCCCGGTCAGGTGCACGCCGTGCGCCCGCTCCAGGTCGTCGTAGGCGGCGGTGAGGGTCCCGCCGTCTTGTCTCGCGGTGGCGGCGAGGCGCAGCACGGCCAGCGCCGCGCCGATGCCGTCCTTGTCGCGGACGGCCTGCCCGACCTGATAGCCGAGCGCCTCCTCGTAGCCGAACGCGAACCGCGCTCCTGGCTGACCGTCGGCCGCCCGCGCGATCCACTTGAACCCTGTCAGCGTCTCCGCGTAGCGGGCGCCGGCCGCGGCGGCGACCTTGGACAGCAGTGTCGAGGACACGATCGTGGTGGCGGCGAACTCCCCTGGGCCTGCCTGGTCGCCGAGCAGGAACGCGCCGAGCAGCGCGCCGAGCTGATCACCGGTCAGCTGCCGCCACCCGCCGGAATCCGGCGCCGACGCCGGCTCGGAAGCCTCAGGAGCCTCAGAAGTCGCCGTCGGCACCGCGACCGCCAGGCGGTCCCCGTCCGGGTCGCTGGCCAGCACCAGGTCCGCGCCGAGCTCCCTGGCCTGGGCGAGCGCCAGGTCGAGCGCGCCGGGTTCTTCCGGGTTGGGGAACGCGACCGTCGGGAAGTCCGGGTCGGGCGTGCCCTGCGCCACGACCACGTGCGGCGCGGCGAAGCCGGCCCGCTGGATGGCGCGCAGCATCAGGTCGCCTGCGACCCCGTGCAGGGG
>NZ_JBARCR010000681.1:0-5333 GCF_049794275.1 Trebonia sp. | reverse complement strand
CGGTCGGCATGGGCGTGGCGGCGGGTTTTTCTGCCGTCTCGACCGCGGACGGGCAGTCCTACCAGCGGGCCAGCGGCATCGCGCTGACGCTGATCGCGGTCGGCACGGCCGTCGTGTTCGCGCTGTTCGCGCGGGGCGTGGCCCAGGCCAGGCCGTGGACCAGGACCCCGGTGGTCATGACCCAGCTGGCCATCGGCGTGTGGGCCATCTACGTGCTGAGAGACCACCGGCTCGAGTGGGGCGTGCCGATGCTGCTGGCCGCGGCCTGCTGCCTGGCCGCCCTATTCACCCCCGCCAGCCTGCGCGCCCTCAACCGCCCGCCCATGCAGCCCTAGGACACGCCCGCCCCGGGCATCAGGGCCTACGGGGACCGCCCGGCCTTATTCCTCGGTGGTCAGGCCCTCGCGCAGCTGAGTCAGGGTCCTGGCCAGCAGCCGGGACACGTGCATCTGGGAGATGCCGAGCTCCGCGGCGATCTGCGACTGGGTCATGTTGCCGAAGAACCGCAGTAGCAGGATCTTCTTCTCCCGCGGCGGCAGCCGCTCGAGCAGCGGCTTCAGCGATTCCCGGTACTCCACGCCCTCCAGGGCCTCGTCGACCATGCCGAGCGAGTCGGCGACCGCGGGCGCGTCCTCGTCGCCGGAGTCCGGCGCGTCCAGCGAGACGGTGGAGTACGCGTTGGCCGACTCCAGGCCCTCGAGCACCTCTTCTTCCGACATCTGCAGGTGCGCGGCGAGCTCACTGACGGTGGGCGCGCGGCCTTCGCGCTGCGCCAGCTCGCCGATCGCCTTGGTGAGCGACAGCTTGAGCTCCTGCAGCCGCCGCGGCACCCGGACGGCCCAGCCCTTGTCCCTGAAGTGCCGTTTGATCTCGCCGACGATGGTGGGCGTGGCGTAGGTGGAGAACTCCACGCCGCGCTCGAGGTCGAACCTGTCGATGGACTTGATCAGCCCGATGGTCGCGACCTGGGTGAGATCGTCAAGCCACTCGCCCCGGTTGCGGAACCGGCGCGCCAGGTACTCCACGAGCGGCAGGTGCAGCTCGACCAGGGTGGCCCTGATCCGCGCGCGCTCCGGGTCGTCATGCGGCAGCGTCGCGAGCCGTTCGAACAGCTCGCGGGCCCGTGTCCGGTCGGGCCCGGAATGGTCGCTCCGCGGCAGCGGCGCCGGCGGCTCTTCACTCACCGGGCTCACCGCGACCTCGAAGACCTCGTATTCGCTGCTCACCCTGACCCCGCTCCGCCGCGGCGCTTGACAAGCACGATCGACACCCGGTCACCGGGTCCGAGCCGGGAGTCCACGGTTCCGGCGAGGGCGGACAGCACCGTCCACGCGAACGTGTCCCTGGCGGGCATCTTGGGCTGGGCCGCGGTCACCGACACCGTGATCGTCACCTGGTCGGCGCCGAGCTCGAAGCCGCACTCCAGGTCGGTGCCGGGGATCGCCTGCGCGAGCAGCATCGCGCAGGCCTCGTCGATCGCGATGCGCAGGTCCTCGATCTCGTCGAGAGTGAAGTCGAGCCGTGCCGCCAGCCCGGCGGTGGCGGTGCGCAGCACGGACAGGTACGCGCTCTCCGCTGGCATCCTGACGTGCACGTAGTCGGCCGTCTCGCGGCCGGCCGGCACGGCCGTGGTAGCGGCGGTGTCTTCTGTCACGTTTCTCCGTCGGTCATCTCACCCGGCCGGCGATGATCGCCGGCCCCTGACAGCAACTTACCGTCATCCGCTCCATGGCATAAACGCGACGCGGCAGCGCCTCCCCGGACATCGGGGACGACGCTGCCACGTCGATGTGGCCGACGGCCGTCGGCGTCAGGCCTGCTTGGTCTCCCAGAAGATCTTGGAGATCTCCTCGATCTTGGCCAGCAGCTCGTCCGCCGTGGCGACGTTGGTGCTGCCCTTCGTGCCCGCGGCGCCGGCCAGCTTGGTGGCCTCATTGAAGAGCTGGTGCAGCTGCGGGTACTTCTCGAAGTGCGGCGGCTTGAAGTAGTCCGTCCACAGCACCCATAGGTGGTGCTTGACGAGTTCGGAACGCTGCTCCTTGATGATCAGGCAGCGGGTCCGGAACTCGGGGTCCGAGTTCTGGGCATACTTCTCGTCAATAGCCTTGAGAGACTCCGCCTCGATTCGGGCCTGCGCGGGGTCGTAGACGCCGCAGGGCAGGTCGCAGTGGGCATGAGCGACGGACTTCGGCGCGAACAGCCGGGTGAGCAGCCTCATCGATTCCCTTTCTCCGTACCAGATCAGTAAGGTTTCACTTCCGACACTACTCCGTGGGATGGAAGCTAAACGTGCACGGCTGGCCGTTGCTCCGCGTCGAGGTCGCCGAGCAGTCCATGCTGCCCGCGCTGCGTCCGGGTGACTGGCTGCTCGCCCGCCGCACCCGGCGTATCCGCCCTGGTCAGGTGGTGCTCGCCTGGCACCCGTCCCGCCCGGGTTTCCTGTTGGTGAAGCGCGCGGTCAGGCGCGTGGAGGGCGGCTGGTGGCTGCAGTCGGACAATCCGGCGGCGGGCGCGGTGGACAGCAGCCGCTTCGGCCCGGTGCCCGAGGAGAAGATCGTCGGCCGGGTGCTGGTCCGCTACTGGCCGCTGCGCCGCTCTTTATCCAGAACGGGCCCGCGGTGACCGCGTCGGCCCCGCATCCTCCGGGAGGGTGCGGGGCCGACGGTTTGTCGCTGTAACGGGATGACGAGCCGGACCTAGTGCCTTGGCATCTCGGGCAGGTCATCCACTGGCTGCGCACTCTGCCTCGCGACCAGGTCGAGCATGTCTGCACGCTTCAGCTTGGTGGCCTGTGCCCAGAAGAAGATGGCCAGGCTGAAGGCCGCCACCACCACCATGTCCCACCAGAACGGGAGGTTGCTGGTGTTCGTCGGCGCCAGCGGCGTCGTGCTGGACTGGCCGCTGAACTGGCCCTGCCAGGAGATGATGCCCATGCCGATCAGGTACACCGGCAGCCACTGCGCGGACCTCCAGTCCAGCGGCGGCCGCTGCGGGTCGAAGTACATGAAGATGCCGATCAGCACGTACCCGACAACGATCGCGATGGCGAGCTTCCAGAGCACCTCGAAGCCCGACCAGTAGATGAGCAGGTTGGCGAAGATGAACGCGAGTGGCGACATCACGGTAGCGCCGGGCATCCGGTAGGGCCGGGGCGCCTCAGGGACCTGCCCGCGGAACGCCGACAGCGACAGCGGCGCTCCGGCGTACATCAGCACGCTCGCGGAGGTGACCAGGCCGACCAGGGAGTGCCAGCTCGGGAAGGGCAGCAGGAACAGCAGGCCGAACAGGAACGCGATGATCAGGCTGAACCAGGGCACGCCCCGGCTGTCCACTCTGGTGAACAGCTGCGGGTAGTAGCGGTTGCGGCCCAGGCCGTACCCGACGCGCGAGGTCGAAGTCTGGTAGATCAGGCCGGTGCCGAACGGGGAGATGAACGCGTCGAGCCGCAGGAGGATCGCGAGCCAGCCGAGCCCGACGACGCCCGCCAGGCCAGCGAACGGCCCGACGGCTATTTCGTTGGTCTTGGGTATGCCCGCCCAGCCCAGAGGACCCGAGATCAGGCTGTGCGGGATGGCTCCGATGAACACGACCTGCAGCATGACGTAGATGATGATGCCGATGGTGACAGCTATGAGGATCGCCCGTGGCAGGTTCTTCTGCGGGTCCTTGATCTCGCCAGCCAGCTGGTCGGCCTGCTCGAAGCCGAGATAGGCGAACACGATCCCGGCCGAGGGGATGGCGGCGAACAGGGCCTTGACGCCGAAGGGCATGAAGCCGCCGCCCGCCCCGAAGTTACTGGGGTGGAACTTGAACAGCAGCACGATGATGGTGAGGACCGGGATCGCGACCTTCCACCACGTGATGCCGGCATTGACCTTGGAGAACAGGCCGATGGCCAGGAAGTTGATCGCGGTGAAGGACGCCATCAGCACGATCGTCATCACGAAGCCCAGCCCGGTGACGTTACCCGAGGTGGCGTTGTAGAGGCCGTGCCAGTAGTAGGACCCGTACTGCATCACGGCGAAACACTCGATCGGCGCTACCGTGACCGCCTGCAGCCAGGAGAAGAAGCCGAACGAGATGCCGGCGACGCTGCCGAACGCGAAGTGCGGGAACCTCGCGGTCCCGCCGGACACCGGGTACATCCCGCCCAATTCGGCATGGACCAGCGCGAGGATGACGACGATGACTCCGGCGATAACCCATCCCAGCAAGGCCGCGGTCCCCGCCGCTTGCGCGGCGAACAGCGCGCCGAACAGCCAGCCCGAGCCGATGATGGAGGTCTCGGACGCCCAGGTTGCCCCGATCAGTCCCATCTCCCGCCGCAGACCGACATCCGCCGGCTGGCTTGCGGGAGCGCCCGTAGACCCAGTTTCAGTAGCCATGATCGATGCTCTTTTCTCGATCTTGCCCCGTGGGGCGTGTCCCCCCCGTCAGGGTGGGTTGCTAGCGTGCCATATGAGCAGAGTGAGATCATCGTAGG
This sequence comes from Trebonia sp., assembly GCF_049794275.1. Taxonomy (NCBI): domain Bacteria; kingdom Bacillati; phylum Actinomycetota; class Actinomycetes; order Streptosporangiales; family Treboniaceae; genus Trebonia; species Trebonia sp. The sequence goes on along the minus strand of NZ_JBARCR010000681.1, from coordinate 850 downwards.
GATGATCATCACCTAAGAGAAGTGTTGTCGTGGATTCGGTTTCATAACGCAGTTCAGGGCGTTGTACCCCGCCTACGGGCGGAATAATGACACATGCGCAGCGTCACATCGGGATGACACGGTAATTACCGGTGAGTTTCAAAGAAACTGGGGGTTTTGCGCCGCGCCTTGGCGGGCACGTTTGTTAGATGCCGCTTGTGAAACAATTCACGAGCAAAAGCGGCAGTCGTCATGCCAAGGGCGGGCGATGCCCTGCCGGTCCGGGCCAGCATCTCATTGACCTGCGGTGAACCGGTGGCTACCCTCGCTTCTGTCATGTGGAGCACCAGACTGCGATATCCGGCACTCGGCATACTTTTGCTCGGCGTCATAGCCGGCCTGCTGTTGACCTGGCGGTTGAGCCATGTGTGGTTCGCGTCGTTCGCGGTCGCGGTCGGGGTCGTCGTCCTCACCGTGGCGATAGTTGGGCTCGCCAGGGACGGGTGGCGTCAGACGAGTGGGGAAAACCTCAGCTCGCGCGGCTTCAGGCCGGGCGCTGTCAGCGGTATGGGCGTGATGGACCCGGGGTTGCGCCGGGACTATTCGCCCATACTCCCGGCCGTTGTCACCCGGCGGAGGACCGGTACCCGCGCCCCGCGCCGGGCAGTCCCTTCGGCAGTTCCTTCGGCCGCCGCGGCAAAGCCCGCCAGAAGCGGCGGTACTCGCCGGCGGAAGGAAACGCTGCTGCCGGATGCGACGATCACCCTCGCCGCTGAGCGGCGGGCGGCAGGCATCGATGACCTGTTCATGGAGCTGGACGTTGAACTGATCGGGCTCGTCCCCGTGAAGCGGAAAGTGGAGGAAATCGGTT
>NZ_JBARCR010000680.1:0-3073 GCF_049794275.1 Trebonia sp. | reverse complement strand
CGCCGCCGCGCCGGCTCACCTGGAGTGAGCGCAGGGACGCGGTGCCGCGCTGGTCTCCCGACGGGAAGTGGCTCGCGTTCACCTCCAGCCGAGACGGGCACGACGGCGGCAAGGCACCGCAGCAGCTGTACGTGATGCCGGCTGACGGCGGCGAGGCACGCAGGCTGACCGACGGCGGCGAAGACGTCTCGCAGCTCGCGTGGTCGCCGGACTCGACGCGGATCGCGTTCACCAGGCGGGTACCTGACGACCCGGAGGAGGACGAGCGCAAGCGCGCGCCGCGGCGAGTGCGGCGGTTGTTCTACAAGCTCGACGGCACGGGCTGGCTGACTGACCGCCGCGCGCACATCTTCGTCGCGAGCCTGGACGGCGGCGACGTCCGCCAGCTGACCGACGGCGACTGCGAGGACAGCCAGCCTGCCTGGTCACCGGACGGCGGGCAGATCGCCTTCAGCTCCATGCGCGGCGAGCGCTGGGACGTCGAGCTGCGGGACCGCATCTACCTGGTCAGTGCCGATGGCGGCGAGCCGGTGGCGCTGACCGGCACCGACGGGTCGTGTACCGGCGCCTCCTTCTCGCCGGACGGCACGCGGATCGCGCATTACTTTGACCTCGATGACGGAACCGACCCGCATAACACGCAGATAGCCGTGATCGCCGCGGACGGCTCGGACTACCGGCTGCTCACGGCCAAGCTGGACCGGCACTGCCGTCCGGTCTCCGATTCGATGCGGTTGTGCTGGGACAGCGGCAGGATCGTGTTCACGGCCGAGGATCATGGCAGCCGGCACGTCTACGCCGTGGCCGCCGACGGCTCGGCGGAGCCCGAGCTGCTCGTCGGCGGTGAGCTGGTCATCGCAGGTTTCGACGCGCGTGACGGGCGCGTGGTCTACGTTCCCTCCACCCCCACAGCGTTCCCCGAGCTCTACGTCGCGGAGGCGCGTTCCTCCGCGGCGGCCGGGCAGCGGCTCACCGGCGTCGGCGCGGCCTTCGCCGCCGACCGCGAACTGGCCGAACCGGAACGGTTCACCGCCGAGCGGGCGGACTCGGCGGCGACGGAGGAAACCGGGGTCGACGCCTGGCTGGTGCGCCCCGCGGGATTCACGCCCGGTGGGCGCTACCCGGTCCTCCTGTCGATACACGGCGGGCCGTTCAGCCAGTACACCACGGGATTCTTCGATGAGTTCCAGATGTACGCCGCGGCCGGGTACGCGGTCCTGTTCGCGAACCCGCGCGGCAGCTCCGGCCGTTCCGAGGAGTGGGGACGGGCGATCCGCGGGCCGGTTAACGGCGCTGGCCCGGGATGGGGCACGGTCGACTTCCAGGACCTGATGAACGTGGTGGACACCGCGCTGCGCCGGTACCCGTTCCTGGACGCCGAGCGGATGGGCGTGCTCGGCGGCTCCTACGGCGGCTTCATGACGTCGTGGATCGTCTCGCACACCGACCGCTTCAAGGCCGCCATCGCCGAACGCGGGGTCAGCAACATGGTCAGCCTGTTCGGGTCGAGCGACATCTTCTGGGATTTCCAGCGGGTTTTCGGCGGGCCGATGTGGGAGCATCCCGATGCCTGGCGGGCCATGTCCCCCGCGAGCTACGCGGAGCGCATCCGCACCCCGCTGCTGATCATCCACTCCGAGCAGGACCTGCGCTGTCCCATCGAGCAGGGCGAGCACCTGTTCACGCTGCTGCGGCTGATGGGCCGGGAGACGGAGATGCTCAGGTTCCCCGCGGAGGGCCACGAGCTGAGCCGGAGCGGCTCGCCACGTCATCGCGTGCAGCGGTTCGAGGCGATCCTCGAATGGTTCGGGCGCTACCTCACGTAGCAGCGTGGCTCCCGGCAGCCGCCACCTTACGTTCTGAATGAAATAAGCATTTTTCCGAACGGGCCCGCGGTTCCTCTTCCAGCCGATGACGCGCCTAGCCGGCTCTCGGCGGGGCTGGGGGCGGGACCGGCCCGCGGTTATGGCCGGATGTCGGCGAGGCGATGGTGTGATCCGCGGCCACCTGGACTGTCAGATCCAGCCCGAGCCCGGACAATTCCAGCCGGATGGTGTCCCCGGCGATGAGCGGGCCCACGCCAGCCGGGGTACCGGTGCTGATCACATCCCCTGGGTAGAGGGTGGTGACCGAGGACGCGTAGGACACGAGCCGTGCCACGCCCCAGATCAGGTCGCGTGTGCTGGCCTTCTGGCGCAGGTCGCCGGATACCCAGCAGCGCAGCTCCGCGTCGCCGGGATCCCCGAACTCATCGGCGGTGCTAAGGACCGGCCCCATGGGGGTGAAGGTGTCGAAGGACTTGCGGGTGGACCGGTCTTCGCCGCCGCGCATCGTGATGTCGAGCAGCCCGGTATAGCCGAACACGCAGGACAGTGCGTCCTGTTCGCTGACCTGCCGGGCGGTCCGGCCGATCACCAGCGCGAGCTCGCCCTCCTGGTCGAAGCGGCGATCGTGGTAGGGGAGCTGGATGGTCCCGCCGGGGTCGAGCAGCGATGAGGGAGCCTTGAGGAAGAAGCCCAGGGCACCGACCTGGCTGTCGGTGCTCATCTCCGCCTGATGGTCCCGGTAGTTCACCGGGGCCGCGATGATCTTGGACGGGTCGGCGACTGGCACGCGAAGGCGGACATCGCGCAGCGGGATTCCGGCCTCGCGGTCTGGAACAGGCAGCTTTCCTGCGCTCCAGGAAGCGATCACGTCCCGCATTGTCCTGGCGGGCAGGGGGATCACCTGATCGCCGGCCAGGTACCCCACCCGGCCGTCGTCGTAGCTCACCAGCCGCATTCGTTTCTCCTCGTCAGGCCGCCGTCACCCTGCGTCGTCCGTCAGCACGTCCTGCCGCTGCCGTGCTTTCTCGGTGCGGGCGAGGCCAAGCGCCTCGAGCGCCGGCGCGTCGCAGAAGTGGAACAGGTCGGCGTCGTCGGCGGCCTCGTGATCGACCGCCGCCCATGAGGGCGTGACGAACATGTCTCCGGCTGTCCAGCGGAAGCGGCGCCCATCGATCACGGTTGCGCCCGATCCGCGGTAGACGACCCAGATTCCGCTGCCTGCCGTCCGGACCGTTGAGGTGCGGTGC
>NZ_JBARCR010000679.1:0-1572 GCF_049794275.1 Trebonia sp. | reverse complement strand
CGCAGGCACGCCGCGGACGGGCTGTGGAACGCCCACCTTGACCGCCCGGCCTGTCTCGAACTGCTCGGCGACGTCAAGGGGAAGCGCGTCCTCGACGCCGCCTGCGGCCCTGGGTTTTACGCGGCCGAGCTGGTCAGCCGCGGCGGCCTGGTCACCGGGTTCGATAACAGCCCGCGGATGGTCGAGTTCTGCCGTCAGCAGGCCGGCGGCGGCGAGTTCCGCGTGCACGACCTCAACGACCCGATCGACTGGCTGCCTGACGCGTCCGTCGACCTGGTGCTCTGCGCGCTCGCCTACGAGTACGCCGACAACCGGGCGGGCGCGCTGCGCGAGTTCCGCCGGGTCCTGAAGCCAGGCGGCGCGCTGGTGCTGTCCAAGCTGCATCCGACGGGCGACTGGCTGCGGCACGGCGGCAGCTACTTCGACACCCGGATCGTGGAAGAGTGGTGGGGCGCGGAGCTGGACATGGGGGTGCGGTTCTGGATCGAGCCGCTCGAGGCCGTCTGCGCGGCGATCGCGGACGCCGGGTTCCTCATCGAGCGGCTGGTCGAGCCGCGGCCCGCTCCCGAGGCCGCCGCGCTCAACCCGGCGAAGCACGAGCGCCTGTCCACCGGGCCGTATGGCTTCATCGCCTTCCGGCTCCGCCCCGCCTGACCCGCCCGTGGCGCGGTCAGCGAACTGCCCGGCCGCACTCTAATGCGCGACGGCCTCTGGCTCACCTGACGGCAGCAGCTGAGGCTGAGGCCGCCGGTTCATGCCCCGCCAGGAGGGGAACACGAACGGCGCGAGCGTCGTGAGGAACATCGCCGCCCCGGTCACGAGCAGCGCGTCGCGCAGGCCGATCCACTCGGTCAGCGCTCCGCCGAGCAGCGCGCCGAACGGGATCCCGATCCACGCGCTGGCCCTGAACGCGCCGAGGACGCTCGCCTGCAGCTGGGCGGGGACGCGCTCGTAGGCGACCGCCCCGATGATCGGGTTCAGCGCGCCGCCCGCCAGGCCGCCGAGCGCCGCGACCACCATCACGGGCGGCAGCGCGGAGGAGAAGGCAAGCGCGATGAATACTGGGCAGCCGCCGAGCAGGAAACCGACCGCAAACGTGAGATACCTGGGCATCCGCGGACCCAGCCACGTCCCGGCGAGCGCCCCGGCCACCGAGCCGAGCGCCAGGGCGCCGCCGATGAGCCCGAGCCCGGACGGCTGGTGCAGCCGGGTGTGCACCCAGACCGGGATGAACACCGAGTCCAGCGCCACGTCGAGCAGGTTGGCGACCGCGACCATCAGCGCGATGCCCGCGATCACCCGGTCCGCCCTGATGAACCGCATGCCATCGCCCAGCCGGGACAGGTAGCCGCGAACCGTGAGCTGCCCGGACGCGGCCGCTGCCGCGTCATCGTCTGCCTTGGTGGCCGCCACCGGTACCGCCGCCGCGACGAGGAGCGCGGCGGCGGCGAACGTGACGGCGTCGACCAGCACGACCGTCGGCGCGCCGGCCACCGCGATCAGGACGCCGGCCAGCGGCAGGCCGAGGAGCATGCCGGTGCGCTGCGCCACCGAGTTGAGGCCGGCCGCTCG
>NZ_JBARCR010000678.1:0-1553 GCF_049794275.1 Trebonia sp. | reverse complement strand
CCACGGCGACAGCCAGCTGGCCGGCGCGCTGGCCAGCCTGCGCTCTCGGCACGTGCTGTTCTGTAATCCGAACGGGCAGGGCGTTGCCGCCATGGTCCTCGGCAACCTCGCCACCGCAAATCGGGTCGCGATCCTGGTGCCGGGCTCCGACACGACGCTGGCCACGTTCTTCTCCCGGGGATCGTCGTCCCCCGGCGGCGGTGCGGAGGCGCTCGCCGCCGAGGCGCAACGGCTCGACCCGTTCGACCCCGGAGAGCGGCTGGCGGTCATCGCCTGGCTCGGCTACCCCGCCCCGGCCATGCTCAGCCCGGCCGTGATGACCTCGGGTGACGCCGGGCAAGGGGCGCAGGCCCTGCGGCCGCTGGTCACCGCGCTGGCCCAGCACGGGGACCAGGTCGCGCTGCTGTGCCATAGCTACGGGTCGGTGGTCTGCGGGCTGGCCGCGCCGCACCTGCCGGTCACCGACATCGCGGTGTTCGGCAGCCCCGGGATTGACGCCTCCTCGGTGGCCTCGCTCCACACCACGGCGCGGGTGTGGGCCGGCCGGGAGAGCGGCGACTCGATCAAGTACGTGCCGCACATCCAGCTGTTGGGGCTGGGCTTCGGTGCCGACCCGATGTCGCCCGGGTTCGGCGCGCGCATCTTCGCTACCGGTGACAGCGGCCACAGCGGCTACCTGGACCCGGGCTCGGTCTCGCTGCGCAACCTGGCCTACATCGCGCTGGGCGACCCCGCGGCGGTTACCCGATGAGCGCCCTCGGGCAGGTCAGGGTTCTCGCCCGGCGCGTCGACGCCGCCACTCCGCCGCAGCGCGACCGCGCGGTCGACGCCCTGCGCGCCCTGGCCATCGCGGGCGTCATCGGCGGCCACTGGCTGGTCACCGCTCTGGTGACCGGCGGCAGCGGCCACGGCACGGTGCTGCACGACGACAGCCCGCTGGCCTGGATGCCGGCCCTGGCCCCGCTGTCCTGGATCTTCCAGACGCTCGCGGTCTTCTTCCTGGTCGGCGGCTACTCGGCGGCCCGCGGCTACCGGGGCGGGTACCGCACTTGGCTGCGCAAGCGCCTGATCCGGCTGGCTCGTCCTGTCGCGGCCCTGACGGCGGTCTGGGTTCCGGTCACGCTCGGCATGTGCCTGGCGGGCGTCCCGGCTGCTACCGTGCGCACGCTGCTCTTCCTGGTGATCAGCCCGCTGTGGTTCCTGGGCGTGTATGCCGTGCTGACCGCGCTGACCCCGGCGGCCATGTGGCTGGTCAGGCGGTTCGGCGCGTGGGCGGCCGCGTTCGCAGTCGCCATGGTGGCCGTCGCCGACCTCGTCAGGTTCGGCCTGTCCGGGCCCTCCTGGGTGGGCTGGGTCAACCTTCCGGTCGGCTGGCTCGTCCCGTACCTGCTCGGCATCGCCTGGGCGCTGGGCTCGCTGCGCGGACGCCGGGTCCCCGCGCTGATGCTGACCGCCGGCGGCGCCGCCACTGCCGCGCTGATCGCCTGGGCCGGGTACCCGGCCAGCATGGTCGGCGTGAACGGAGCCCACATCTCGAACCTGAACCCGCCGAC
>NZ_JBARCR010000677.1:0-4381 GCF_049794275.1 Trebonia sp. | reverse complement strand
ACCCGGGTGGCCGCCGGTCCGTGGCGGGCGCAGACCGCCGCAAAGACGCGCCGGTCGGCCTCGGCCAGCCATCCGCGGTCCGCAGCCGACGCCAGGACAGCGACCCCCGCGAAGGCCGCCGCGGCGGCCGGCAGTTGCCGGGCTATCGTCATCGCCATGCCCCTCCGGCGTGCTCCGCCACCTCGTTGAGCAGGGCGAGTACGTGGCGAATCGCCACCTCCCGTTCGGACAGATCTCGTTCTTTTTCCGCCGCATCAGCCACCGACGCGCCGCGGAGTTCCGCGGCGGCACACAAGGCGGCCCGCATCCGGCCCGTCGCCTCCGCGCAGCGCCGCTCCACGGTCCCGGCCAGCGCGCGGGTTGCCTCGGACAGCCGGTACTGCAGGTCCGCTCTCGCCCGGCCGATCTGGCTCGCCACCAGGTCCGGAGCCTCGCGCAGCAAGTGCTCGCGGGCACGGCGGCGGCCAAGTTCGCCAGAGAGCCTGCGGCGGATGGCGCCGGCCAGCAGCTCGGTCTGGCCGGGCTCGTCCGCCGTGGTGTAGAAGAAGCGGCGGTTCTCGGCGAGCCGACCGCCTGGCTCCGTTACCAGCAGCTCCAGGCCAAGCAGCTCGGCCGCCGAATCGCGGAGTTCGCCAAGCGCGGCCGTCAGGTCCGCCGCAAGCCTGGCGTCGGTGCGGGCCAGCCCCTGCTCGATGATGTCCCGCCGCCGCGCACGCCAGGCGCTGGCCGCCCCGACCGTGAGCGCGACCAGGCGTTCCCTGCCCTTGCGCTCGATCTCGCCGGCCGCGGCGGTCCGCAGCTCGCCGCCGAAAGCCTCCCTGAGCTGGCGGGTGATGTCACGTCCGAGCCGCGGCCCGTCGGCTTCGGCGGCACCGTTGAGATCTTCCAGCAGCCGCGCCGATTCGGCACCAGCGACGGCCACCTCGTCCTGACCGCGAATCGCCACCTCCGCCAGCTGCTCGCCGAAACGGGTCACCCGGTCCGCGGCGTCCCCGGCGGCAAGCTGCGCCGCGCGCCGGGTCAGCGCCACCTCGTCCAGCAGCGAACGGGCAATCCGCCGCGCCTGCAAGACGGCGGCCGCCTGCAGGTCCGCCACCCGGCTGCTGGCCAGGTAGGCCGTGAAATCGGCGGCGAAGGCGGCGAATCCCGTGTCACCGCCGACCAGCTCGGCCAGCGCTGACACCGGGTAGATCCGGCCCGGGGCGTCAGGGGCGCCCGGGGCGCCAGAGCTCCGCGCCGCTTGCGCCAGCACCTGCCTGGTGAACTCCGCCGCCTCTGTTAGCCCGGCCGCGTCGAGGTGGTCGGCCTTGTTCAGCACGGTGAACGTCGCCACAGCAAGCCCGGTGATCTTGACGTACAGGTCTCGCTCCGCCGCCGACACCGGCGGGTCGGCGGTGAGCACGAACACGGCGGCGTCCATGGTCTCCAGGGCCTCGTGCGCCGCGGCCGTGTCCCACGCGAACACCGAACCGGTGCCTGGCGTGTCGACCAGCTCCACCCCGCCGGCTAGCACCGGCGCGTCCAGGTACACGGTCACCGCCGCGACGTGCCGCCTGTTGCCTGGGTTGCCCCGCTCGGTGACCAGGTCCGGCAGCGCGGTGAGCGGCTGCTTCTCCTCGTGACCGTCCGCGAACCGCACCTCCGCGTGCGGGTCATCGCCGTACCTGACGGTGGTCGCGACCGCGGTCAGGGGTGTTACCCCAGCGGGCAGCACCGCACGCCCCAGCAGCGCGTTGATCAAGGTGCTCTTTCCCCGCTTGGCCTCGCCCGCGACCAGGACTCGCAACCGCGCCGCGTCCAGCCGGGCCCGCAGCGCCGCGATCTGCTCCCGGTCTTGGTCTGTTCCCAGCACCGCGAGCTCATCCAGGGCAGCCGGCAAGGCTCCGTCAGTGTTCGTCATCGGGGATGGCCTCCTACCCGCGTGCCTCGCCTGGTAGGGACCGTTGGCGGCCGCCGCCGCGTTCACGCAAGCCCGCCCCGGACAGCCCGTGCGGCGCACGGCGAGCCCCTCCGCCGTGCCGATTCCAGGATAGCCGCGGTGCGGTCAGCTAGCTGAAGCTGAGCGTGTAGCCGTCGGCGCGGAGCTTGGCCTTCACGGCCTCGCAGTGCTCGGGGCCGCGGGTCTCCACCTGCAGCACGACCTCGACCTCGTCCACCGGCAGGGTGGGCGCGAGCCGCTCGTGGCTGACCTCGAGGACGTTGGCGCCGAGGTCGGCCAGGTCGCGCAGCAGCCCGGCCAGCGCTCCCGGGTAGTCGGGGAGCCGGCACCGGAAGCCGAGGAAGCGACCCGCGGCGGACAGCCCGTGCCGCAGCAGCTTGGACAGCAGCAGCGGGTCGATGTTGCCGCCGGACAGCACCGCGACGATCGGCGGCTCGAACTCGCCGGGGTGCGAGAGCAGGGCCGCGACCGCCGCCGCCCCCGACGGCTCCACCACCTGCTTGGCCCGTTCCAGGCAGAGCAGCAGCCCGCGGGCCAGCGCCGCCTCTGATACGGTGACGAACCCCGACGCCAGTTCCGACAGGATGCCGTACGCGATGTCGCCAGGCCGGTGTACCGCGATGCCATCGGCGATCGACGGCCGCCCGACCACGGCGGTGGGCTGCCCGGCGGCGAACGACGCCTGATACGCCGCGACCGCCTCGGCCTGCACGCCGACGACCTGCACGGACGGGTCCAGCCCCTGCACCGCCACCGCGATCCCGGCGGCGAGGCCGCCGCCGCCGACCGGAACCAGGATGGTCTTGACCTGCGGGCACTGTTCGATGATCTCGAAGCCGACGGTGCCCTGGCCGGCCACCACGTCGGGATGGTTGAACGGGTGGATGAACACGCTTCCGGTGCGCGCCGCGAAGTCGAGGGCCATCTCGAGCGCGTCCTCCACCGAGGCGCCGGCCAGCACGACGGAAGCACCATAACCGCGGGTGGCCTCCACCTTGGGGATCGGCGCCCGCTCCGGCATCACGACGGTCGCCGAGGCACCGAGCAGGCCCGCCGCGAACGCCACGCCCTGCGCGTGATTGCCCGCGCTCGCCGCCACCACTCCTGACGACCGCTCATCGTCGGACAGCCGCGCGATCCGCGTGTACGCGCCGCGCACCTTGAACGAGCCGGTGCGCTGCAGGTTCTCGCATTTCAGGAAGACCGGACCGCCCACGGCCTCGGACAGCACCCGGGAGTAGAGCACAGGGGTTGGCGAGATGACGTCGCGGAGCAGCTCTCGGGCGGCGACGATGTCGTCCGGCTGCACCAGCGGGGAGATGGAAGCCATGCCATTGGACCTTAGCGAAGCTTTGCGAATGTGAACCTTTGCGAACCTTAGCCGCTCCGCTGACCTGCGGAAGATGCGAACACTCCAGTGGCCGACATAGTGTCGAAGATGTGCAGCAGAACAGCCAGCATCCCACCGCCAGCGTTCCGCCCAGGCCGGCCACAGTCGGCGAGCTAAGGGCGAGCGGCCACGTCTACCGGACCGTCAAGCAGGAGATCAGAGAGAACCTGCTCACCAGAATGCGCGCCGGCCAGAACCGGTTTCCCGGCATCGTCGGCTTCGACCAGACCGTGCTGCCGCACGTCGAACGGGCGCTCCTCGCAGGTCACGACATCATCATGCTCGGCGAGCGCGGCCAGGGAAAGACCAGGCTGATCCGCACCATGGTCGGCCTGCTCGACGAGTGGACGCCCACGATCGACGGGTGCGAGATCAACGACCACCCCTACTACCCGGTCTGCTCGCGCTGCCAGCGGCTGGCGCGAGAGCAAGGCGATGACCTGAAGATCACCTGGCGGCACCAGTCCGACAGGTACGGCGAGAAGCTCGCCACGCCCGACACCAGCGTCGGCGACCTGATCGGCGACATCGACCCGGTCAAGGTGGCCGAAGGCAGGACGCTCGGCGACCCGGAAACCATCCACTTCGGCATGGTGCCGCGCACGAACCGCGGCATCTTCTCACTGAACGAGCTGCCCGACCTCGCCGAGCGTATCCAGGTGGCGCTGCTGAACGTGCTCGAGGAGCGCGACATCGGCGTCCGCGGCTACTCGCTGCGGCTGCCGCTCGATGTCGTGCTCGTCGCCAGCGCGAACCCGGAGGACTACACCAACAGGGGCCGGATCATCACGCCGCTCAAGGACCGGTTCGGCGCGGAGGTCCGCACCCACTACCCGGTCACGCTCGAGGACGAGCTCGCGCTGATCACCCAGGAGGCCGAGGTCGCCTGGGACGGCGGTGACCCGGGCGCCGAGCTGCCCGAGCACCTCGTCGAGGTGATCGCACGGTTCACCCGGCTGGTGCGGGAGTCCCCGGCGGCCGACGCGCGATCGGGCGTGTCGGCGCGGTTCGCGATCGCGGCCGCGGAGAGCACCGCCGCGGCGGCGGTACGG
>NZ_JBARCR010000676.1:0-6805 GCF_049794275.1 Trebonia sp. | reverse complement strand
AGCTCGGCAAAGGTCCGGCGCATGATGGCAGGCACCATGAACAGGTGCGTGACGCCATAGCCGTGCAGCATCTCCGCGACCGCGGTCGCGCCCTCTTGCTGGATTCCGTGCGCGGTGCTCACCAGGCAGCTCCTTCATGCCGCAGCTCCGTCGATGCACGCGGTCAGAGCCGCCCGACGTATGACTATCATACAATGAGCAGGCGGCGCGCCATCGGCCGGGTGGAATCTTAGCTCCGGACTGCGGACCTAGCCGGCCGCTTCCTGGGTGAGGGCGCTGAAGGCGGCCATGCCCGCGGCCTCCACGTGCTGACTGCACGCTTTCGCGGCCGCGTCGGCGTCGTTGGCCGCAATCGCGGCGACGATCTCGGCCAGCTCGGCCATGCTCTCGGTGGCGCGGCCTGGCCTGGTCAGCGACAGCGAACGGAGCAGGTTGATACGGGCGTGCAGCGTGCCGGCTATGGACCGCAGCGCGTCGTTGCCGCCGCCCTCGAACAGCACGTCGTAGAAGTTGTCCTTCGCGGCGAGCCAGACTATCGGGCCTTTGGTGGCCGCTCGCTCCACGGCCCGGAACGCGTTCGTGAGCGCCCGCCGCTGCGCGTCGGTGGCGTTCTCGACGAAGAGCTGGCCGGCCAGCGCCTCGAGTGCTGATCGAACCCGGTAGAGCTGCCGTGCCTCTTCGACGGTGACCTGAGCCACGATCGTCCCCTTGTTGGGGATTGTCGTGACGAGCCCTTCTGCCGCTAGCTCCCGGAGTGCCTCGCGAATGCTCGTGCGGGAGACGCCGGTTAGCTCGACGAGCTCGCGCTCGATGAGCCGCTGGCCGGGAGCCAGCTTGTGGTCGAGAATGGCCTGCCGGAGATTGTCGAGGACGCGAGAACGAATTGGCGCCGGCGCGCGCTCCACCCGCAGGCTCTCAGCTATCCCCATGCCAACACCCACGCAATCCCGCCTCAGTAAGCCCCGCCGGCCGTGCAACAAAGGAAACACGATTGAATGACCGTCCGGACACATCCTATCGGCTCGCGCCCGTTTCCAGCAGCCGGCATCCGTCAGGATCCCTGGCTACCGCGCGGAGTTCTCGCGCCATGCCCGGCAGTTGAGGCGCGCTCCGGGCAGCCGATCCCGGCTGCCGCTCCCGGCGGCGGGCCCGGATATTGACGGGGTACCTGGCCCGCACCTAGGCTACGTATCGAGTTTCATACTGTCTGTCAGTCCTACAAAATGCGACGCGTACCAGGTGACGTCCTGTTCGCGGCAGTGCGCCGCAGGGTCCAGCCTGGTTCCGCATCGGCCCTGGCAGCCCGCTGAGGACAGGAGGACGTCGTGAGCCATCAGCTCATCCTGAAAAACTGCCACGTACTGGACCCAGGCCAAGGCATCGACCGGCGGGCTGACATCGGGATCTCGGATGGACGCGTAGCGGCGGTCGAGGACAGCATCGCCGAAGTGCACGGCGCTCAGGTGCTCGACGTGGGTGGCGATGGCCGGTATGTGGTGCCAGGGCTCATCGACCTGCACGCTCACGTCGCCCGCGGCGGCACGACTCCGGGTGTCGGGATGGGCTGCTGCGATCCTGATGACATCGGCATCCGCTCGGGCGTGACCACCGTGCTTGATGCCGGATCGGTAGGAATCGCGAACGCGGGCGTCTTCCCCGCCTACATCCTCCCTGGCGCGAGGACGCGAGTGCTGTTCTATCTCAACGTGGGCACCTTCGCGCACAGCACCAAGAATCCTGCCGACGTCCGCGGCCTCGATGACATCGACGCCGAGGGCATCGCGAGCTGCGTCGAGAGCAATCCCGGCGTGGTCTCCGGCATGAAGCTCCGGCTGGTCGGCCCCTTCGTGGCCAAAGCGGGGGAACAGGTCATCGACGCCGCCAAGGAGGCCGCCAGGCGGGCGGCGCTGCCGCTGATGGTGCACATCGGCGACCTGTTCGCGGCGCAGGACCCGGGAGTGGACAAGCGCATGCTGGCCGTGACCGAATACCTGATCGGCCAGCTGGAGGCTGGCGACATCCTGACCCATCTGTGCACGCCGAGTGTCGGCGGCGTGGGCAGGTCGGGCGGGCAGCTCGATCCGCTGCTCAAGGCCGCGCGAGACCGCGGCGTCATCCTGGACTCGGCGCTTGGCATGGGCAACTTCGGCTACCAGGTCGCCAGGGAGCAGTATGAGCGCGGCCTGGTCCCGGACACGATCAGCAGCGACCTTACGCTGGGCGGCCAGGCGTTCCACAGCCTGATGGAGTGCATGGCGAAGTTCATGGCGATCGGCTACAGCCTCGCCGACGTCGTGCGGATGACGACCGTGAACGCGGCCGCCGCGGCAGGCCTGACAGACACGGCCGGAACCCTGGCGGTCGGGCGGACGGCCGACATCACCATCCTGGACGTGACCGAGGGCGACTTCCGCTTCACCGATACCCGCAAGGAGGCCTTCTCCGGACGGTATGGCATCACCCCCGTGCAGACGGTACGGGCCGGTGAGCTCATCGCTCCGCGCTGGGGCACGCATCCGTGGGGCTGGCTGCCGGAAAGCGCGGCCACGTCCGCCGGGGCGCGGCCATCATGACGGACCTCAAGCGGCCCGCCTGGATAGCCGACCTGCACTGGGAGCAGCGCCCCGCGGACATCAGCCACCGCGACGTCGCCGGCGTGGCAGTCGATGCCTCAGATCAGGTCTACCTGTTCACCCGGTTCGACCATCAGGTGCTTGTGTACACCTCGGCGGGGAAGTTCGTCCGGGCGTGGGGAGCCGGGATCTTCACCAACGCACACAGCATCAGGATCGGCCCCGACGGCGCGGTGTACTGCGTCGACAACGGCGACCACTCCGTCAGGAAGTTCACTCCGGACGGAGAGCTGCTGCTGACCCTGGGCGTACCCGGCGCCCCTTCGGACACCGGGTACCGGGCCGACCTGCCGGTGCGCATCCACAACGTCGAGACGGTCACCAGGCCGGCCGGGCCGTTCAACGGCTGCACGGACATCGCCATCGCGCCCGGCGGCGACATCTTCGTCTCCGATGGCTACGGGAACTGCCGCATCCATCATTTCAGCGCGTCGGGGACGCTGCTGAACAGCTGGGGAGAGGTCGGCTCCGGGCCCGGCGAGTTCCGGATACCGCATGGCATCTGCCTGCTCCCTGACGGCCGGCTGCTCGTCGCCGACCGGGAGAACGACAGGATCCAGATCTTCCGCACCGACGGCAGCTACCTGGGGGAGTGGGACGACATCCAGCGGCCGTCCGGCCTGGCCCTCACCAGCCGGGGCGAGGTCGTCGTCGCGCATCTGTGGCGGCCGGCCGACAACCGCTCGTTCGTCAGCGACACGATCGGAACCGACGAGCCGGGCCGCATTTCGCTGCTGAGCCTGAGCGGCGAGCTTCTCGACCAATGGGGCGCCTCCGCCGATGACAAGGCAGCCGAGGGCAACGTGATCGCGCCGCACTTCGTAACGGTCGACTCCACTGACAGCATCTACGTCGGCGAGGTCACGTACACCTACGGGGTCAAGCTGGGCCGCGTCCCCGAGGATCACGCACCGCACCAGGTCCAGAAGTTCACAGCGTCTCGAACGGAAGGCTAGGGCAAGCGCGGATGGCCATGTGGCGTAGCACGGACCGGATCCTGACCACCCACGGCGGCAACCTGCCCCGTCCCGCCGACCTGGACAACCTGATCGCCGACTGGCGGGACCACCAGCCGGAGATCGAGGAGCGGCTGCCCAGCGCCATCAACGAAGTCGTCGACAAGCAGCTGGAGTGCGGCGTCACGATCCTGAACGAGGGAGAGTACGTCAAGGCAGCCAGCGGCGCCGATTACGTCGGCTACATCCACTCGCGCGTCAGCGGCTGGGAGACGCGCCCGATCGATCCGGCGGTCCCCCCGAAGCGCGGCGGCGTGGCGGAGCGTGACCGCCTGCAATTCCCCGGATTCTACGAGTCCGGGCTCTGGCTGCAGGGCTCGGGCGGCCCGGTGCGGCCCGGATTCTTCAAGCCAGGCGCGCCGCAACCGCCCACCCGCGAACGCGTCTGCACGTCCCCCGTCGAGTACATCGGCCATGACGCGATCGGCAGGGACGTCGCCGAGCTCGCGGCGGCCGTCGACGGCCGCGATGCCCAGGGCTTCATCGCGGCGCTTGGCCCGCTGAGCCTCGGCGCGGGTGCGCGGAACGAGTACTACCCGGACGAAGAGTCCTACATGATGGCCGTCGCGGAAGTGATGCGCGAGGAATACAAGGCCGTGACGGACGCCGGGCTCGTGCTGCAAGTTGACGAGCCCGAGTTCGCTACGACGTGGATGTTCTATCCGGACTGGAGCGTCGAGGACTACCGGCGGTACCTGTCGTTCGCGGTCGAGGTGATCAACCACGCGATCGCAGGCCTGCCCGAGGACCAGATCCGTTTCCACGTTTGCTGGGGAAGCGGCCACCGCCCGCACGTCAACGACGTGCCGCTGAAAGACATCGCGGATCTGCTCGTCAAGATCAACGCCACCGCGTATTCCGTCGAGGCCGGTAACGTGCGCCACTCGCACGAATGGCGGGTGTGGGAGGACGTGAAGCTGCCGGACGGCAAGACCCTCGTGCCCGGCGTCGTCAGTCATGCGACGGACCTCATCGAGCATCCAGAGCTCGTGGCGACGCGCCTGATGAACTTCGCCAGCGTCGTGGGCCGGGAGAACGTGCAGGCGGGGACCGACTGCGGCATCGGGTCGCGGGTCGGCCATCCCGAGATCGCCTGGGCGAAGCTGGCGGCCATGGCCGAGGGAGCAGCGCTTGCCAGCAAGCGGCTGTGGAAGTAGCTCGTGATGTCCGCGCATTCGATCTGGATCGTCGAGTACGGGTACGTTGACGGGTTCCCGGCGAGCAACCTGTTCGCCGCGCAGCCGAATGAAGGTTTCCGGCGCATGCCGTACTGTTTTGGCGTCATCAGGACGGCGGACGAGTGCGTTCTGGTGGACGCGGGGTTCTGGGATCCCCAGATCCACGATCGCCTGACCGTGAAGTACGGCGAGACCAGATGGAAGCCGCCGGCTGAGGTGCTGGGCCGGACCGGGATGCGGCCGGATGACATCGGCGCGCTGCTGCTGACGCACAATCATTTTGATCACGCCGGCTGCGCGGGGCAGTTCGCTGGTGCGCATCTGTACATCCAGCGCGAGGAGATCGACCGGTACAGAGCGGCATTGCGCCTGCCCGCACGATTTGAGTTCCTGACACGTAACTGCGAGCCGGAACTGCTCGACGTCCTCGACGCACGTGATCGGGTCGGCCGCCTGACGCTTGCCGACGGTCAGCATGCGGTGACCGATCACATCAGGCTGCTGCCGGCCTTCGACACGCACACCGCGGGCTCGCAGTTCGCCCTGGTGCAGGACGAGGCCTCCGGGCCGTGGCTGTTCGCCGGCGACAATGTCTATGTTTACGAGAACATCGAGGGCCTGCATGGCGATGGCGTGTACGCCCCGATCTCGATGGCAACCGGCAGCCCGTCAACCTGGCTCACTGTCACCGACGACGTGCTGCGGTTCGTCGGCGGTGCCACCGAGCGGGTGCTCCCGTTTCATGACAGCGCGGTGTGGCAGCGGTTTCCCTCGCGCGAGTACAGCGACGGCCTGCATGTGGCCGAGATAGCGCTCGCGCCAGGCCACGCCAGCATCCTGGCTAACGAATCTGCCTGAACCCCGTTGAAGGGCGTGTGTGATGAACAGCGAGCCAGTCAGCCAGCCGCAGGCGCCCGTGATCGACTCCCGCTCGCATGAAGCGTCCTGGACCGCCGCCCTGCCCGATGACTTCGGCGCGCTGCTGCGCGACGGCATCGACCTGCACGTGCACGGCCAGCCGGACGTCTCTCGCCGGTTCGCCAACCGCGGCGCCGACATCGATGTCGCCAGGCTCGCGCATGCCTACGGTCTACGCGGCTGGGTGCTGAAGTCCCACCTGTGGCCCACGATGGACCGGGCCGGACTGATCCGCGACTCGCTGACCGACATCGACTTCGAGGTCTACGGCAGCATCACCCTGAACCCGCCCGCCGGCGGCGTGTCGGTGACCGTGGTCGAACTGGCGGCGAGCCACGATGCGAAGGTCATCTTCCTGCCGACGTGGGGATCCGCCGCTGACGTGGCACGGGGTGGGTACATCCCTGACCGGCTGACACTGTCCGCGCCGTCGTTCCCGCGCTACGCCTCGGCTCATGCCATCAGCCTGACCGACGGGAACGGATCACTGACGGGCGCGGTCAGGGAAGTGCTCGACGCGTGCCGGGCCCTCGACCTGAGCGTGGCTACCGGGCACGCCGGGCTCAGCGAGAGCCTGGCCGTTGCCGAGTACTGCGCCGGCATCGGTGCCCGTGTGCTCATCACCCATCCGCTGCACTACGTCGAGCAGCCGGGTCAGCTCACCAGGTTCACCGACCTGGGCGCGTTCGTCGAGTTCTGCAACGCGCCCCTGCTGCACCCGGACGGGCATCTCACGATCCGCGACGTCTACGCGGGGCTGGAGGCCATCGGGCCGCGACAGGCCGTGCTCACCACGGATATCTTCTCCCGCTGGGTGCCGCCGGAGCCAGAGTGCTTCCGCATGTTCGCCGAACAGCTCAGCTATCTCGGCATCTCGGCGGACGATATCCGGCAGTTGTTCGCGGCCAATCCCCGCCGTTTCCTCGGCCTGCCGGAGCCCGTTTCCGGTCGCTGACTAGACTCCTGCTGCATCGCTGTCCAGCCCCGGGCACGCCTGCTACGCCCCGTCGGGTGAGCGTCGTCGCGGGGACGATTATTCGCGGTCTCAATTCTCCCGTGT
>NZ_JBARCR010000675.1:0-5234 GCF_049794275.1 Trebonia sp. | reverse complement strand
CTTAGCTCAGTCGGTTAGAGCGACGCACTCGTAATGCGTAGGTCATCGGTTCGATTCCGATAGGCGGCTCCCAGTTAGGTCATGACCTGAAGCAGATCGTTGCACAGCTGCCGGGCATCGGCGCCGTACAGTCCGGCTGCGGCCGTGTATGGGCGTACAGGCGTCAGGACCCGCCGGTGCCTTATACGAGGTGAAGCCGGATAGGCAGAGATGGTTTGCCCAGGGCTTGCCGGGCATGGGCGAGGGCCTCGGATTCTATCCGGCGGTGCAGAGCGTGCAAGTCAGCGGAAGGGGCCGGGGTGACGGTGAGCACGATTTCCGGGTTGTGGCCGTCACCGATGACCCGGCCCTTAGCCGTGTCGACGCCATGGTAGGTGCTGATTTCCCGGGTGAGGGCATCGGTGATGGCAGCGGGCTGCACGATGGTGGTGCCCTGGTCTGTGCCACCCGGGATGATGATGTCCCCGGCCCGGTCGGTGGAGGCGAGCAGGGTCAGTATCCACCGCAGACAGGCCAGGGCGAGGAGCAGGCAGGCGCCTGCCACGGCGGGCCACAGCCAGCCGCCGTGATGGCCGATGTAGCTGCTGGCCTGGTTGTCGAATAGGGTCCGCCGGGAGAAGGACGCCCCGAACACTCCAGTGGAGGCAGCCATCCCGGCAGCGCCCGCAGCCAGGACAACCAGGCCGGACAGGGCCAGCATGAGACGGTTGGTACGATCGGCGTGCATCAGCGGCCTCTCGGGACGACGCGCACTTTCAGGCGCGGAGGGTGGCGCAGGTCCAGACTGTCCAGTTGTCCGCGGACTGCCTGGGTGACCGGCTCGGTCAGTGCCGTGGCGGCAGGCCGGCCGCGGGCAGCGGACGCGGCCGTGACGCTGGCGCGGCGGCGGCGGACCTTGATTTTCGCGCTGGAGATCCCGTCGATTCCGGTGGCGGCTGCGCGCAGCGTCCCGGCCAGGCCGCGGCGGGTGACGGCCGCGTCGGTGGCGTCATCACCGGGCCGCAGTGACAGCCGGGTGACGCGGCGGGGCTTGAGTTCCAGGATCAGTACCAGCGCGCCGACGACGATCAGGATGGCGGACCAGACCCGGACCACGAAGGCGTCCCAACGGGTCTTGCCGCCCCAGTGATACCAGGTGCTCCAGTGCACTAGCAGCGGGCTGCGGTGGGCGGCGAAGCCGATGACCTCAACGATGATGACGATGCTGACCGCGACCAGGGCGGCGGCGAGAATGAGGGCCAGCGGCCGGTTGACCAGGCGCATCTGCGGTTCTCCTTACCGGACCCGGGGAGGCGGGGTGATGTCGGTGGCCAGGTCGGCCACGACGATGTGGACTTCGTCGACGTCCAGCCCGGCCAGTTCCCGGATCCGGTCCCGGACGTGCTGGCGGACGTGCCCGGTGACCTCGGCGATGGACGCGGGCCAGCGGACGGCGATCTCCAAGCTCACGTACGCCTTGGATCCGTCGACCTCGACCGATGTCTTCGGAAGCGTGGAAAGGTCGGTGCCGCGCACGCCGAGGTTGCCCGCACCGGGAACGGCGCGACCGAGGACTCTGGCCACCGCGGCTCCCGCGTCCGGGTTCTCGGCCGCCGCCTGGGCGGCGATCTTGGTGACCACCGTGTCGGCGATGGTAATTGTTCCCAGCTCGGTGCGGCCTGCCAGCGGTGCGGGCCGGGTTTCTGTGACGGCGCTCATCTGTTGCGGCGGGCGCGTGACAGCCACGCCTGCGCGTCGATGTCACCGTCGAGGACCTTGGCGGCGAGGTAGCCGATCACGCCGAACAGGGCCACGATCAGCATGTCGCCGAAATCGCCGAACACCAGGGCTACGCCCAGGACCAGTCCGGTGATGGTGGCAAGCGCGGTACGGTTCATCATTCACATCCAGATTGCAGGGAAGGACAGTGCTCCGGCTCTCAGACTGGCGGCAGCCCGGGATCGGGATCGAGGCACGCAGGCACGGGAAACGGCAGCGTGGCCGGGGGGTCGTCAATGTCGGCGATCACCACGTCGACCGGGCGGTGGCCGGTCAGCGGCGCCAGCACCACGATGATGCTCGCGGCCAGGTCCGCGGCCGGAATTCCCCACCGGGACCGGACCTGCACGGTCACCCGGCCGTCGCCGACCACTACGCCGGTGACCCTGCGGCCGGGCAAGTAGGAGACGACCTCGCCGAACGGGCCGCCGTCCAGCGCGGCCACCCCCGCGCAGCCGGTAACGGCCGCGGCCACGGCGTCGACGTCGACGCCGTCGATCACCGCAAGCCCAGGCGTGCCGTTCTCAGTCAGCAGGGTCATGACACCCGCGAAGGCGCGGCGTCTTGCTCACCGTCGGTGGGAAGGTAGACGTCATCGACGGCGATGTTGACCTCGACGACGTGCAGGCCGGTCATCCGCTCTACCGATTGCTTGACGTTGCGCTGGATGCTGCGGCCCAGCTCGGCGATGCTAGAGCCGTACTCGACCACGATGTCTAGGTCGATGGCGGCTTCGGTCTCGCCGACTTCCACCCCGACGCCCTGCGCCACGTTCGGGCCGCTGCTGCCGGGGATGCGCTCGCGGAAGGCGCCGAACGTGCGGGTGCCGCCAGTGCCCATCGCGTGGACCCCGGCGATTTCCCGGCAGGCCTTGCCGGCGATCTTCTGCACCACGTTCTCGGCCACGGTGATCTGGCCGTCATCGGTAGCCAGCCGATCCCGGGTTGCGGGGCTGGCGTTCGTGCTAGCGGTAGCCGGGGTCTGGCTGCCCTTGGACGTCACGGGCTGGGTCATGAGGCATGCTCCTTCGGAAGATCATCGGGCGCCCCGGGGGCCGGGGAGTCTTACAGGCCAATACCTGGTTAGACACCGCCCAGCGGAGATCCTCGCAACCCTTTAGCGAATTTTAGTGAGATTTTCTCACGTACGCGCCACCCGCATGCCCTGGCCCGGGCAGGGTACGCGAGTACGGCTCAGACACCGGGCTAAAGGGCGAAGGAGTCCGGGACAGTGATAGCAGCGGCGCAGGCAACCCAGCCCGCGGTGGGAGACGCCTACCTCGTCGCGCGCGCCCAGGAAGGCTACTTCGACGCCTACGAACTCCTGGTTCAGCGGTACTCCGGCATGGCCTACCGCGTCGCTTTGCGCCTGACCGGGAACCACCACGACGCGCAGGACGTGGCCCAGGAATCGCTGATCGCCGCCTGGGAGAACCTGCCCCGGTTCCGGGGCGGGTCGTCGTTCCCCACCTGGCTGTACCAGATCGTCACCCGCCGTGCGCTGAACAAAGTCAGCCGCGGCCGCCCAGTTAGCTCGCTGGACCTTCTCCCCGACCTTGCCGACCCGGCTGCAGAGCCCGCCACCCAGACCGAGCGCAACCTCGCGGTTGACGCGGTCACTGACGCGCTGCTCGCGCTGCCGTTTCCGCAGCGTGCGGTGCTTGTCCTTCATCATTTCGAGGGACTGTCCTACGCTGAGATAGCCAGCGTGACCGGCAGCACCGAACCGGCAGTCCGCAGCCACCTGTTCCGCGCCCGTCGTGTCCTGGGTAGAAAGCTGGAGGAATGGAGGTGAGCGCCCGGTGAACGATCCGCCGCCAGACGGGCCGGCCGGCCGCCCGCTGCTCGCCGCCGTCACTCTTCCTTGTGGCGCCGACGTCGACCTCCTGCTCGAGCAGGTCGCCGACGGCCGTGGTACCGACCGCGACGCCCACCAGCAGCAATGTGTGCACTGTCAGGCCGCGCTCAGTGAATTCACCACTCTGTGGGCTCCGGTCGCCGAGCTGGCCGCAGCCCCGGTGCCCGCGCCCCCCGGCCTGGCCGCGGCGGTAATGAACCAGATCCGTTCCCACGTCCGTGACATCTGGTACACCCTGGAAATAACCGAGAGCGGTGCGATCCGGATCGCGGCCCGGATCGTGGCGGCCCTGGCCCGCGACTGCGCCCGGATGATCCCCGGGGTCCGGGTCGCCTTCGGCCGCAGCACCCAGGACACGATCGCCGCACGCGCCGAGAAGGCCACCCTCGGGCACCGTCACCCGCACGCCGCTATCGGGGTCCTGGGCCGCACCGCGGTGGTGGACCTGGCCGTAGCAGTCACGTACAACGACCCGGCCCACCAGGTCGCTCGTAATATCCAGCGGCAGGTCATCACCTCCCTGCGCGACCAGGTAGGGCTGCAGAGCGTGAAGGTCAACGTCACCGTGGATGACATCCTGGACGACGACGAGAGCTAACGAAGCGGTTGCGGATCGCCTGCGGGAGCCGACTAAACGGACGCGGGGAGGCCTGGGGCCGTAGCGGACGCGCCGGGCTGCCACGACGATCCGCCGAATCAGCCACGGCCGGCGCACGACGATGACCACCTTGGGCAGCTGTCCGAGATCCTGCTCTGATCCAGAATCGATGGCGCGCAGGCCCGCGATGAAGAAATCCGTATCCCCGCCCCGGTCCGGATGATGCGCCTGGATGAAATCCCGGCGGCGGCGCACGATTTCGCGGGCCCCGGTTTCGTTCTTCTGCAGGATGACGATCACCTGTTGTCTTGGTTACGAGCGAGAATAAGTACATTCAGGGTAGCTGCCGAGCCCTCATCGGCGAAGCCTCGCTGAGACTCGGTGGCGGCGTCGGCGTGGCCGCCTAGCGGTGTCGGCTCGTGCCCGGCCCGCTGGCCGCAGCCTCCCGTTTGGGAGACTGCCGTCCATATCCACGGGCGCCACCCGTGACTAACCGCCCCAAAACCGGCGACCAGCTCGTCGCCAGGTCGTGCGAGCTGACGCACTCGTAATGCGTAGGTCATCGGTTCGATTCCGATAGGCGGCTCCACCTGAACCGCCCTAGGTGTTGACCAGGCGAAGTGCCCCGCCAGGCGATACCTCTACGTTCCTGTCGCCGCCCTCGAGGGCGCTGCCCGGTCCCCGGCCCGACCCCCGCTGACGAGGACGACGATCCGGAGCACGCCGACACCATCACCTTCGCGGGGAACCCCGGGCACCCGCACGTGCCGTAACCGGCTAACGAATCCAGAGCTGGTCGAGGAGCAGGTTCCAGTAGGGGTGGAACTGGTAGTTGCCGGTGCGTGCGGACAGGACGGTCAGGTCCCGTGGGTTGTACAGGGGGACCCACGGGGCCTGGTCCACAATTTCGTGGTCGACGGCAGCCCATTGGCCCGCGGCCGTGGCGGGATCTCCGACCTGGCTGGCCAGGGCTTGCCGGGCCTGGGCGTCGACCTGCGGATCGCAGAACTCCGCCGTGTTG
>NZ_JBARCR010000674.1:0-3648 GCF_049794275.1 Trebonia sp. | reverse complement strand
TCGCCGGTCTCGCCGACGGGCTGTCTCCGGCGCGGACCGCTGCCCGCGCCAACGCTGCCGCGGCCTTCTCTGTGACCCGCCCGGGGCCGGCGACGTCTCCGACCCGCGCCGCCCTGGACGCGTGGCTGGCGGAGAGGCGCGGGTAGTCCGCGGCTACGTCGTGTCTGCCTGGTGAATCGCGATACCCGCGATGACGAGCGCGATGCCGGCCAGCTCGCGGACGGACGGGATCTGGTGGAGCACGACAGCGCCGATGACCACGGCGACCGCCGGGAGCAGTGCGAGCATCAGCGCGAACGTGGCCCGCGACAGCCTGGCCATGGCGAGCTGGTCGGTGACGTAGGGGATCACCGAGGAGCACACCCCGACACCGATGCCCCAGGCCAGCCAGGCCGGATGGGTGAAGGCGGGCAGCGCGGCGCCGAGGCCGGCCGGGGTGACAGCGACCGCGGCGATGAGCATCGCGGCGCCGAGCTGGTCGATCCCGCCGAAGACGTCGCTCACCCTGGTGTTCGCGACCCGGTGGCCCAGCATGACGTAGAGCATGAAGCCGGCGCAGTTGCCGAACGCGAAGACCAGGCCAAGCGGGCTGGCCCCTGCCTGGATAGCGGTCAGCACCGCGACGCCGCCGACGCACAGGGCCAGCGCCGCGGCGTTGCGCCGGGTCCTGGCGCCGAGCGCGGCCAGGACGACGGTGCCGAGGAACTCGATCGCCCCGACGGTGGCCAGCGGCAGCCGTGCGACCGCGAGGTAGAACAGCGCGTTCATCCCGGCGAGGACGCCGCCGAGCGCGAGCAGCGTGACCAGCTGCCGCCGGTCGAGCCGCCCTGCCAGCCGCCACGGCCGCCGCCATATCGCGAACACCGCCGCGGCGGCGGCGATCCGCAGCCACAGCACGCCAGGCGCCGCGATGCGCGCGAACAGCAGCACGGCGAGCGAGGGGCCGAGATAGTGGAAGATCGCCGAGACCGCGAAAAAGGACACCGGGGGCAGGCTCGCCGCCGTTCGCGTCAGCCGAGTGCCGGGCGCGATAGTGGCCATACCGCAATGTTGTCAGCTAGATTCGCTAGGGAGAATGGCATGCCATAGCCCTGGAGGCCGACTTGCCTAATAATCGACAGCAGATGCGGCTATCTGCCTACGATCAGGAAGAAGTTCTGCTCGACGAGGTCAACCTGCGGATCCTGACCGAGCTGCAGGACAGCCCGCGCCTGCCGATGGCGGAACTGGCCCGCCGGATCGGCATGTCGGCCCCCGCCGTCACCGAGCGAGTGCAACGGCTGGAACGAGCCGGCGTCATCGCCGGCTACCGGCTGGACATCGACCCGGCCGCGGTCGGGCTCCCGGTCACCGCGTTCACCAGGATCAGGCCCATGCCGGGCAGCCTGCCCAAGATCGCCGAACTCGCCGCCGAGCTGCCCGAGGTGACCGAGTGCTACCGGATCACCGGCGAGGACTGCTTCCTCATCAAGCTGCACGCCCCGGCCATCGAGCAGCTCGAAGCCACCCTCGACCGGTTCCTCGCCTACGGCAACACGACCACCTCCATCGTGGTCTCGACCCCGGTCCCCAGGCGCCCTCCCCCCTTGCCCGCCCCACCGAAATGAAGGCGGGCCAGGGCGTGGCGGTCAGGCCAGCTCGACCAGCACCTTAACCGGGTTGGTCACGACGTCGAACACCGCCGAACGCTTCTGCGCCTGGGCCAGCAGTGCCTCCAGTTCGTCGCGGGACGCGTCGGCGTCGATGCTGAACCGGACCGTGACCGCCTCGAAGCCGTTGCGGATGCCGGGGTCGGCGCCGAGGATGCCCAGGACGTTCATGTCGCCTTCGATAGCGGCCGTGACCGAGCGGAGCTGGATGCCGCGGTGCTGGGCGACAGAGGCGACGCCGGCGGTCAGGCACCCGACGAGGCCGACCAGGACGAACTCCACCGGGGTGGCGCCGTTGTCGGCGGACGCGAAGCACTCGGGGTGGTCGACGTCGAACTCATAGGTGGTGCGGTGCCGCTGCTCGCCGCCGAGGCCGGTGAACCCGGCCACGGTGGACTGGCTGTGCGTGCCGGTGCGCCAGGTGCAGCTGGCCCGCCAGGTGAACTGGGCGGCTTCTGGCGCGGCGGACAGCGCGTCGCGGGCGTCGAGCAGGGCCTGCACGTTCACGCCGTTGTCGACGGGACGGTCGGTGGTGGTCATCGGTGTCTCCTTGATTTCGCTGGGATGGAACTGGGCCCGAGAACGACGGGCAGCGAGGCGAGGCCGCGCAGGACCAGTCCGTCGCCGCGCGTCCAGGTGAGCGCGTCACGGTCGACGGCCAGCAGCAGGCCGGGGTGACGGCCGAGCAATGCCTCGAACGCGACCCGGGCTTCGAGCCGGGCAAGCGGCGCGCCGAGGCAGTAGTGAATGCCGTGGCCGAGCCCCAGGTTCGTCCCGTCGCCGCGGCCGATGTCGAGCGCGTGGGGCGCCGGGAAGCGGCCGGGATCGCGGTTGGCCGAGCCCAGGCACACCAGCACCTGTTCGCGGGCGGGGATTTCCACGCGGCCGACGGTCACCGGTTCGGTCGTCACCCGGAACGTGGCATGGGGGACCGGGGCGGTGAACCTGATGAGCTCGTCGATCGCGGCGGGCATCCGCCTGGGATCGGCCAGCAGCGCCTGGAGCTGGCGCGGATAATCGAGCAGGGCCACGACGCCGTTGCCGATGAGGCTGGCCGTGGTGTCATGACCGGCGACCACCAGCTGGAACAGGGTCGACAGCAGCTCTTGCGTGGTGAGCATGTCGTCGTCGACGGCGACCAGGACGCTGACCAGGTCCTCGCCCGGCTGGCGCCGCTTGGTCTCGACGAGCTCGCGAAGATAGCCCACGATGCCGGCGGAGGCCTCGACGGCCTCCGCCGGCGGGTCGCCGGCCCATCCGGTCAGCAGCACCTGGAACCAGGCGTGCAGCCGCGGGCGGTCGGCCGCGGGGATGCCAAGCAGCTCGCCGATCACCTCGAACGGCAGCGGATAGGCGTACCCCTCGATGAGGTCGACGGTGGCGCCGGGGCCGGCGGCCGCCAGATCGTCGAGCAGGCGCCCGGCGATCGCCCGGACGGCCGGCTCGAGCGCGGCGACCCGGGCGGGCGTGAAGGCCCGGGACACGAGCCGCCGCAGCCGGGTGTGGTCCGGCGGGTCGACGTTGAGCATGTGCCGCGAGAACTCCCGCCCTGGCAGGCCCTCGGCCACGACGTCGCCGTTGTCCCGCAGCGCGGCGAGCATGTCCTTGGACATACGCGGGTCGTTCAGCGCCTGGCGGGCCGCGTCGTAGCCGAGCACCACCCAGGCCGGGTGACCGTCGGCCAGCCGGACCCGCTGCACCGGGCACCGGGTCCTGGCCGCGGCGAAGTGACCGAACGGGTCGTCGCGTATCGCCGCCGCCCAGCCGCCCCAGGTGGCCAGGACGTCCAGGGCGTCCGGGACGTCCGTGACGTCCGTGGCGTCCGTGACGTCCGTGGCGGCCGTGGTGTCAGCCATTGTCGGCCTCGGGACGGTAGCCCGTGCACACCAGGTCGAGCCGGGCGATCCGGCCGTCCTCGCCGGCATCGGCGTAGGCCTGCTGTTCGACGGTGAACCAGCCGGCGCCGAGCCGCTCGGCCCGCAGCCGCAGCCGCCAGCGC
>NZ_JBARCR010000673.1:0-2670 GCF_049794275.1 Trebonia sp. | reverse complement strand
CGGTGAAGCCGAGGATGGCCAGGAGCAGCAGGCCGGACAGCACGTAGGCGTTCCCCGCCAGGAGCTGGAAGGTGCGCCAGTGGTACTCGAGGAACCAGGGCTGGTCGCCGAGCGCGATGTACTTGGTGACCGGGGTGTTCGGCGCGGACCAGATGAGCCCGTGCGTGAAGTTGCCAGGACCGGTGGTGAGGACGCTCCACAGGATGCCTGGCCAGGGGAAGAACACGAGGAACATTCCGCCCGCCAGGGCGGCGCAGCCCGCGGCGCGGGCCGGCCTGCCCGCCCGCCAGGCGCGCACGGCGTAATGCACGGCCGCCATCATGCCCGGCACCACCCACACCCAGTGGTGGTCCCAGCTGATGGGTGAGTCGAGCAGCCCGATGAGCGCCGTGGTCAGGATCCCGAGCATCGGGTGCCCGGCGCGGTACAGCCTGGCCGCGCACAGCAGGCCGCCCACGGTCACGATCACCGCGGCGATCACCCACGGCACGGTCCCGGCGTTGATGCTGCCAGCGAGCCTGGTCGCGACGGCCCGCAGCGACTGGTTGCCGCCCCATCCCACGAACCCGGTCCGCCCGTCCTGGATGAACAGGCCGTTGAGCCACCAGTCCCTCGAGTCGCCGGGCAGGATCACGAAGCCGAGCAGAACGGTGCCGAGGAAGGCGCCCAGCGCCACCGCGGCCTGCCGGAACTTCCTGGTCAGCAGCAGGTACGGGATGAAGATCAGCGGAACGAGCTTGACCCCGGCGGCGAATCCGGTCGCGATCCCCATCCACCAGCGGCTGTCCTCCTGCCGCAGGTCCCAGATGATCAGCGCCATCAGGACCAGGTTGATCTGCCCGAGGTACATGGTCCTGAACACCGGCTCGGTGAGCAGTCCGGCGGCCGCGCCGAGCATGGCGCCGCCGGCCAGGACCCTGCGGTCCCGGTAGCCCAGCGCGCTCATCGTGCACCACGTCGCCGCGAGCAGCGCGACAAGGTTCACCAGCTGCGAGAGCCGCGGCAGGATCGACCACGGCACGTAGGACACGGCAGCGAAGAAGAGCGCGGCGAACGGCGTGTAGGTGAACTTCAGCGACTGGTTGTTGAGCGGCCAGTCGTAGAGCGGGTTGGCCAGCTTGCCGTCGTAGGGCGGGCTGATGTGCCGGACGATGAGGCCGCCGTCCCGGTAGACGCGCAGGTCGACCGGATACAGCGTGTAACCGAGCGGGTGCCGCTGCGCGTACCACACCCAGAATCCGACCACGGCGGCGAGCGCCACGATCCCGGCCACCAGGAGGCGCGTTTTGTTTACACTCCAGGCGGGGGCGGCGGCGCCGCGACGCTCTAGCACCGAACTCACAGGCAACCCTTGCCGGTTCTTAGCGGTTCACGCACGGGCAAACATTACCGGTTCTTAGGAGTTCGCGTCGCAGGCTCGCCGATAGTTTGCTGTCAGCAAGTAATCGGTGTTTCACAAGGTGAAAGTGGCGTAAAAGGCCGGGAACCCGGTGAGCGACTCGAGCACCGTTTGCGCTCCGGCTGCGCGGAGGTCACGCTCCGTAAATGATCCCGTGGTCACGCCGATCGCGTGCGCTCCGGCCTGAGCCGCGGCGGCCATGTCCGCTGGTGTATCGCCGACGTAAACCGCCGCGCCCAGGGCGATGAGCACCGCCGCCTTCTCCGGCCCGTACGCATCGGCGGCCAGGTCGTCGGGCACCAGCCCGGCGAGGTCCAGGCTCAGCCGCGCCGGGATCTCGTGCTTGGCGGTGATGACGACGGCGCGCGCGCCGGCCGCCTTGACCGCGTCCAGCGCCTCACGGGCGCCGGGCAGCGCGCTGGTCAGCGGCCCGGCGAGCCGCAGGTAGTGCTCCCGGTAGACGCGCACCGCGGCGGGGACCTGCTCGGCGGGGAACCAGAAGCCGAGCTCGTCTTCCAGCTTGATGCCCAGCCTGCGGTCCACGGCGGCCGGGTCGATCGGCACACCGGTCGCGTCGCTGAGCGCGGCGAAGGAGGCCAGGATCACGCGCCGCGAGTCGATCAGGGTCATGTCCAGGTCGAACCCGACCGGTGCCCCCCGGTGACCGTGTCCGTCGGCTGTCATCCGGCCGGCAGTTCCCGGTCACGGGCGGCCAGCAGGCCGGCGAAGAGCAGCACGCCATTCAGCACGAAGAGCACCGCGATCGGCAGGTTCCACGATCCGGTCGCGGAGTGCAGCAGCCCGACCTCCAGCGGCCCCGCGCTCGCCAGCAGGTAGCCGACCGACTGCGCGAGCGCGGACAGCGACGCGGCGGCGGCCGGGTGCGGCGCCCGCGCCATCGTGAAGAAAATGGCGAGGCTGAGCGCCGCGTTCTGGCCGGCGCCGAGGATCAGCACCCAGGCCACGGCGGAGCTGAGCGGCAGGTACACCACCCCGGCGAGGCCCAGCGCCATCGCGGCCACCGTCGGCACTACCAGCAGGTGCTGGGCGCGCATCCGCTGCGCGACCATCGGGACGAGGAATGACACGGCGAGGTTGCCCACGCCCATGAGCGCCAGCAGGTTCCCCGCGGTGTCCGCACTCGCGCCCCGGTCGCGCAGGATCGTCGGCAGCCAGGACAGCGCCGCGTAGTACAGCAGGCTCTGCAGCCCCATGAACAGCGTCACATGCCAGGCGAGCGGGTACCGGTGCACCGCGACGCGGACGCGGTC
>NZ_JBARCR010000672.1:0-2993 GCF_049794275.1 Trebonia sp. | reverse complement strand
TGGTGTACACCGACACGACCTCGCGGTAGGACAGCACCACCAGCAGCACGCCGAACAGGACAACCAGCGTCAGCGGCAGCACCAGCGTGAACGCGGCCAGCCCGAAAAACGGCAGCAGCGCGTACAGAATCTCCTCGGTGCCGTACGCCGCCGACGAGAGCCCGTCACACGACAGCACGCCGAGCGCGAGCGGCCGGGATAGCCGCTGGCTCGACAGCTGCTCGGTGACCAGCGGCGATCCGAGCACCCGGCACTTGACCTGGTACCAGAACCCGTCCGCCGGTTCGACCGCCGCCATGATGTCCTCCTGTCGTCGCGCTGCCTCCAGCCAACCGTCGCCGCCCGAGCCGGGCCAGGGACGTTGGTCAGGGACCTTGGGCATCAGGGAAGGTGAGATTGGTCTCTGCCGACGGCATGCTGCCGGGGCGAAGCTGTGACCACGGACGCGAGATCTACAGAAAAGCGGTCAGCGCTGAGCGGGAGGAGCGGCCGATGGCCAGGCTGGTCTTGCTGCGCCATGGTGAGAGTGCCTGGAACGTAGCGGATGTCTTCACGGGCTGGATCGACGTAAGACTGAGCGATCGCGGCAAGCAGCAGGCACACAAGGCTGGGCAACTGCTCGCCACCCGTGGTCAGTTGCCCGACGTCGTGCATACCTCGGTGCAGACCCGGGCCATCCAGTCCGCGGACCTGGCGCTCGGCGCGTGCGGGCGGTCATGGATTCCCGTGCGGCGGTCCTGGCGGCTCAACTCCAACCACTACGGCGCGCTCCAGGGACGCGGCAAGGCCGAGGTCCGGACGGAGGCGGGAGAAGAACAGTACATGCGCTGGCGGCGCGGATATCGCGTCCGACCGCCGCAGGGCGAGCCGGACCATGATCGGCGTTACGCCGCGCTGCCGCCGGAGGCGCGGCCTCGCGGCGAGTCGCTGCACGACGTGACCCTGCGACTGCTGCCCTACTGGTATGACGCGATCGTCCCGGACCTGCGGCGGTACGACTGCGTGCTGGTCGTGTCGCACGGCAACACGCTGCGCGCGCTGATCAAGCACCTGGAGACGGTTAGCGATGACGCGGTATCAGGGCTCGAGGTGCCGAACGCGACGCCGCTGCTCTACGAGTTCCCAGCCGGTCAGCCAGGCCAGCCGGGCTAACGACTCCCTGGGGACCTTTGTCCCGCCGACCGCCGGCCGTTCATCCCTACTGCGCTCGGGCCGCAGCGGCGTGGACTAAGGGGCAAGGACCCGGACTACTGGACTATAGGAGGTGGGACCGGTGAACACCTGGTTCGTGGTGGGATCAGCGGCAGTGGCCGCGGCCGTCTGCGTGGCACTGCTGGCGGGCAAGGACGACATCCGCCGCTTCCGGCAGATACACAACATGTAAGGAGCGTTGCTCACACGCACGATGGCCGCACACCTGGTGTGCGGCCATCGGCGCTACGAGGAGGCGGAGGTCATGTGCCGCGCGGCGAACGACCCGGATCACATCTCGTAGACGGTGGGCCTGGTGGTGTAGCTGCGTCCGGAGGGTGTGGTCCAGATCATGACGCCGGGTTCGGGCTGCTCAAGCTTCCAGCCCGGGGCTTGTTTCACACGATGGTGGCGTCTGCAGGGCGGGGCGATGTTGCATTCGTCGGTCGGCCCGTCCGGGTGCGGCACAGTGTGGTCGAGGTCGTTGTGATACGCGTGGGCGCCGCAGCCGGGGGCGGGGCAGGTCGCGGTACGGGCCCGGACCAGATGGCCGAGCTTGCGGCTGGGCGTGTACCGGTTTTCGGCGTTGGCGTGGTCGCAGCTGCCTTTGGCGATCGGGGTGAAGGTGACGTTGAGGTCGCGCAGCAGTGTCGCGAGCGCGGCGGCCTGCCGGGCGTCGGGTCCGTCGCGGTTTCGCTGGCCGTCTCCCGGTGGCGGGATCCAGGGGTGGGAGCCGCGGGCACAGCCGTGCGCGACCGCGGTGCCGTCGGGCCCGAGGAGAGTGAAGCACCAGCGGGTACGCGGGTCACGGGAGGCGGCTTCGACGAGGCGGCGGGTGTCGCCGGGGTCGGTCAGTCCCCAGCCGCCGGCTTCGCCGGGCGCGGCGGACCAGCCGAGGATGTTGCCGGCCGGGACGGTGAGGTTGATCAGCGCCGGGAACGGGGCCGGCGGGCCGGACGGGACACCGCCGCTGTCCGGGTGGTCGTCGTCTTCGGCGGTGCCGCGGCGCTCGTGCTGCCATTGGGTCATGTCGGGGCAGCCGTCCCAGCTGGCATCGTCATCGCCGTCACCGTCGCCGGAGCCATCGCCGTCGCCGGCATGGCCGCCTGCGGCCGGCTTGTCCTGGCGGGCGTCCCGCCCGGCATCGTCAGCGGACTCGGGGCCGGCAAGGCGGTCCAGCGGGTCGCGGCCCTGGGTCAGGTCGTTGAACGCCAGCACCCGGAGCCGCTGCAGGGTGCCGGGCAGCCCGCCTTTGCGCAGCGCGACGGCGAGGGCGTCGATGTGCGCCTTGGACGCGAGCGCGTCCTCGATCGCCAGCTCCCGGCCGGACAGGAACGCGTTGCCGGATTCCTCCCGCCCGGCCTGCACTCGCTGCCTTTCTTGGCGGGCCTGCTCCTTGCCGCGCTGGAACGCTTGAGGGTCGAGTTTCATCGCCACCGCGGTGGCCTTGCGGGCCAGCTGGTCATACCGCAGCCCCGGCGCGAGGATCGCGAGGATCTCATCAGCTTGGGCGGCATCAGCGTCAGACAGGTGCCGGGTGGGCCGCCAGATCAGCCGGGCCCGGTACTCATCGATCAGCCCGGCGCCCAGCGCGGCCCAGGTGCGGGGCAGCCGGGCCGGCAGGTCGCCGGCCAGGTCCATCTGGTCGCGCGCCGCGTTCTGCGAGGTGACCAGTTCCATGCCGAGCTCGGCGTCGGGGAACTCGCCGTCCCGGCAGCCGCGCGGCACCTTCCGGGATGTCGCGTCGGCCAGCTGGGCGTCGCGGCGGCGGGTGAACTCCGCGACCGCGGTCAGCTCCAGCC